>JBAVOD010000103.1:0-5765 GCA_049691735.1 Bacteroidales bacterium | reverse complement strand
ACTATATCGGGAGGATAAGAAACACCCCGGCCGTATAACCGGCTTTATTCGTTGTTACTCAAACGCCAACAGCCATGAAATTTATTTCAACCGCCGTTCTGTTCCTGGTTCTGGGTACTTCACTCATTGGCCAGAACAATGGTCTTTCAGCCATACTTAAGAAAGGAGCAAAGCTTGAGAAGCTTGCAGGTGATTTCAGCTTCACTGAAGGCCCAACTGCCGACAAGGCAGGAAATGTCTTTTTCACCGACCAGCCCAATGACAGGATCATGGAATGGAGTACCCGGGGTGTGCTTTCCACGTATATGCAGCCTTCCGGCCGGTCGAATGGGATGTTTTTCGACAACAAAGGGTATCTCTGGTCGTGTGCTGATGAAAAGAATGAATTATGGCGGATTTCTCCGGATAAAAAAGTCGAGGTTATTCTGAATAAATATGACGGGAAGCTGCTTAACGGTCCGAATGACGTCTGGGTCGGACCCGGCGGAAGCATTTATTTTACCGATCCTTTTTTCAAAAGAACATGGTGGGATCACACCAGCATGCCTCAGGATAAGCAATGTGTCTATTATCTGAGTTCTGACTATAAAACCTTAAAACGTGTTGCTGAAGATCTTGTGCAGCCAAACGGGATAGTCGGAACGACTGACGGCAAAACACTTTTCATCGCCGATATGGGTGCAAAAAAAACATGGTCGTACAAAATACAGAAAGACGGTAGCCTCAGTGATAAAACTCTCTTCTGCGAAATGGGGTCCGACGGTATGACAATCGACTCTGAAGGGAATATCTATCTCACCGGAAGAGGGGTAACGGTCTTTGACAGAACGGGCAAAAAACTTGGGAATTTTGAAGTACCTGAAAGCTGGACTGCTAACATCTGCTTCGGCGGCAGGGACAGAAAGTCACTCTATATAACTGCAAGTAAAGGCCTTTACAGGATGGCCACCCGCGTTAAGGGAGCTTACTAGATATTAACTGCCGGAGTTGATAAACATTTATCACTTTTCATTTTTTTTGAAATAAAATTTTCTATTATTGCAGGCTGATTTGAGTCTCAAATCAGAACCTGGTTATTCAAGATAATATTTCAAAAACTGGTTGTTATGGAAGGGACACGAAGGGCTGATATTAAACCCGGTATTGCAGTTATGGTTGAATTAACCCAAGATAAAAGGACCGGCAGGCTTACGGGCGGAAAGGTAAAGGAGGTGCTTACCACCTCTCCGATTCATCCTCACGGGATCAAGGTAATGCTCGAAAACGGACTGGTCGGACGGATCAAGCAGATCATCCAGTCAAATTAAGGCCGAAATTCAAATCCATGGCGTTTGCCGCAGTTTTTTGTGACTGCGGTCTGAAATATACTGGCTTCAGTGAGAAATAGTTGCCGGGTGCATGTTTTATATTGTAAATTATCAGAGTTGGCAATCCGTGTTGAATTTCAAATTTTCCGCGAACGATATGCGGCCGGTTCGGTATCCAGCTTTCAGTTTTTTCGGTATTTCCAATACCGGAACGCTATGGATTTTCGGGCGGGTCGTGTTTCCGGTAATTATATTTTTACTTAAATTTGAGTAGGATGGAAATTCACGATCCATCCTGTTAAAGAGTTACAAAATAAATTCTGCTGCAGATGAAGTATGAGGATTTTCTGATCACCACCCTGGGCAAAGGAAGTGTCGTATCGCCTCTCAAGAATTCCCAGAGAGAAGACAGTCCTGTCTATAAATTCGTGGACGATAGCGAGAGGGTACTTTACGAAGCTACCACCGCAAGTTTTAACAGATGCAGGGAGACTGGTGAAATCCCGGTATCATTTGAAAAAGCCGGACCCAGGGAATATATTTTCTTTGAACCCGCGAAGACCAAAGTAGCCATTGTCACATGCGGAGGACTTTGTCCGGGCGTCAACAATGTTATCCGCAGTCTGGTAAACCAGCTTTACTACAGGTATGGGATCAGCCGCGTACTTGGTATAAAATACGGTTATGAAGGGCTAATTCCGAAATTCAACCACCCGGTGATTGAGCTTACGGCTCCAATGTGCAGCGATATCCATCTTTCGGGCGGGACCTACCTTGGAACATCAAGAGGGAACCAGGATGTGGGACAAATGGTTGATACTCTTGAGATCCTGAACATAAACCTGCTTTTCTGTATAGGAGGAGACGGTACGCTGCGAGGTGCGCACGCAATCCACGAGGAAGTAACGAAGCGCAAGCTCAGGATTGCAGTTGCGGGCATTCCAAAGACCATCGATAACGATATCGATCTTATTCAGAAATCATTCGGATTTGAAACAGCGTTTTCAATAGCAAACGACATCATCAGAAATGCTCATAATGAGGCACATGGCGCAAACAATGGTATTGCGCTTGTCAAGCTCATGGGCCGCGACTCGGGGTTCATTGCTGCCAGCGCTGCCCTGGCAATCCAGGAGGTGAACTTTGTTCTTGTTCCTGAAATATCATTCGATCTGTACGGTCCCAGGGGATTTCTCAGGATACTCAGGAAGCGTCTCGAAGAACGGCACCATGCAGTTGTTGTTGTTGCCGAAGGGGCCGGCCAGGATTTTTTCGACCCCGGAATTACAGATAAGGATGCATCAGGCAACACAGTGCATAAGGATATCGGCATTTACCTTAAGGAAAAGATTCGTGAGGAATTCAATGCCAAAGCCTTTTCCCATTCGATCAAATACATCGATCCAAGCTATATTATCAGAAGTGCACCGGCAAATGCAAACGACAGTAAGTTCTGTAATCTTCTTGCACAAAATGCAGTTCATGCAGCCCTGTCGGGGAAAACCGATTTTGTGATGGGATTCTGGAATGATCAGTTCACTCTTATACCTATAAGCATGGCGGTGGCAAAGCGCAAGAAGATCGACATCGACGGCGAGTTGTGGTGGAATGTTCTGGAGGCAACCGGCCAGCCTATCAGCATGAAAAATCCCTGATATGATCAGGAATATCATATTTGACCTCGGAAATGTACTTATCAGTTTTGAGCCTTCAGAATACCTGAAGAAGAAAAACTTTCCCTCTACTATCAGGAATACAATTATGACTGACATCTTTCGCAGTGATGAATGGAAGATGCTTGACAACGGGGACATCACTGTTCCCGAGGCAATTGATGCAATATCCCTTAAATCCTCTCTCAAAAGGGAGGAAATAGCCCTTGTTTTCAGTTTCAGGACAGAGATCATGTTTCCCCTCGATGAGAACGTAAGGCTTCTCCCAGCCCTTAAAAAGCATGGATTTTTGCTATATTATCTTTCCAACTTTCCGCTCGACATATTTGAGGAAATAAAAAACGGATATTTCTTTTTCAGGTATTTTGCCGGCGGGATAATTTCATCTGAGGTCAAACTTTCAAAGCCTGATGAAAGGATATTCACTCATATACTGGAATTATACTCGTTAAAGCCTGCAGAATGCCTTTACATTGATGACATTGAGATCAATGCAGCGTCTGCTGCCGGGTCCGGTATGCAAACCCTGGTTACTTTGGGCTCACCGAAGATCGGCCCGGAGCTCGAACGAGTGCTGGGAATCTCTCTTATGACCCTGCTCTGAGCTCTCTGCTCCCCACCTTCGCTGAAGCTACGGTGGGCAAAGCCTGCTCCCTGTAATTTATCAGCACTATCCTCCGGCTGAAATAAAATATCGATTCCCTGCAAGGTTAAGAGCAGTAAAAAAGACGATTATATTATTGATTTTCAAATACAAAGAGGGCTATCCTGCAGCTTTCCTGCAAACACCACAAAAATCAGTTTTTCAGCGATTTTATCAGTATTGAAGCTTTGCTGGCCCCGACAAGATTCCTGAGGTCGTTTTCAGGAACTTTTCTTATCTCTTCAACCGAACTGAAATTCTTCAGAAGGATCTCCTTTGTCCTCGGTCCTATACCTTTTATTTTATCAAGCTCCGACTTTGTCATCGCCGACGACCGTTTGTTCCTGTGGAAGTTTATCCCGAACCGGTGCGCTTCATTTCGCAGGTTTTGAATAAGCTTAAGTGTGTATGAATTCTTGTCGAGGTATATCGGCACTGAATCTCCGGGAAAATATATCTCCTCCAGCTTCTTTGCAATTCCGATCACTGTCAGCTTATCTCTCAGGTTAAGCATGTCGATGCTTTTCATTGCTGATGAGAGCTGCCCTTTCCCTCCATCAATGATAACAAGTTGTGGAAGCGCCTCTCCTTCGTCGGTCATTCTTTTGTACCTCCTGTAGATCACCTCTTCCATTGACGAAAAATCATCAGGGCCCGTAACACTCCTGATATTGAAATGCCTGTAGTCCTTCTTGCTGGGCTGACCGTTCCTGAAAACGACGCATGCTGCAACCGGATTCGTACCCATAATGTTCGAATTATCGAAGCACTCGATATGTACTGGCAGATAAGGCATGTGGAGGTCCCTTTTGACCTTTTCGAGGTTCTTTCCCGTTCGTGCCTCGGGGCGGTGTTCAAGCAACTTCCTTTTCTGTTCGAGCTTAAAGTATACCGCATTTCTTTCTGCAAGTTCAAGCAGCTTAAGCTTCTCCCCCGCTTTTGGAACCGTGTATTTAATCTTATTTAGCTGAATATCTGGCTTAAACGAAACTATTATCTCAGGCGAATCGCTTGCAAAGCGCTGCCTTATTTCTGTTATTACGAATCCCAGGACCGACTCCTTTTCCTCGTCGAGAGGAGATCTAAGTTCGAGTGTAAACGATTGGATGACAGCTCCGTCCACCACTTTCAGATAGTTCACATACGATCTCTCGGCTTCCCTCGTAAAAGCGAACACATCAACATTCTTAATGGTATTGCTTACAACTTCCGACTTGCTGCGGAATCTTGTAAGTATATCGATCTTCTCCTTAACTGTCTGTGCTTCCTCAAACCGCATGCTTTCGGAGTACTCTTTCATTTTATTGGTGAGGTGCGCGGTAACTGTGAGAATGTTTCCACGAAGGATATCCCTGATCTGCACAATGCCCTCATCATAATCTTCTTCCGTCTGCCTTCCCTCGCAGGGAGCCTTACAATTACCTATGTGAAATTCAAGGCAGGCTCTGAACTTGCCGGCTGCTATATTTTCCTGGGTCAGATTGTAATTGCATGTCCTGAGTTTATAAAGCTGCCTTATCAGCGTCAGCAGAGTTTTTACCATCAGGGCTGAAGTATAAGGTCCGAAATACAGCGATCCGTCCCTCACAACCTTCCTAGTGCTGAATACCCTCGGATATGGTTCTTTTTTTATGCAGATCCACGGAAAGGTCTTATCGTCCTTAAGCAGGATGTTGTACCTGGGCTGATGCCTTTTAATCAGGTTATTCTCAAGCAGAAGGGCATCCGATTCGTTTTCGACTATGATGTATTTGAGATCCACAGCCTTCCGAAGCATCACTGTTGTCTTTCCCGACTGATTCTTTGCGAAGTATGAGGTCACCCGCTTCTTCAGATTTTTAGCTTTCCCAATGTATATAACCCTGCCCGAAGAATCGACGAACTGATACACTCCCGGGTTGCCCGGAAGAGTCGAAATTATTTCCCTATAGTTCTCTAACAGTGCCATATCATAAAACTATGCAAAGATACACAACATTTCCCCTCCTATTGACCCCTAAATCCCCAGGAGGGTATACGCGTCAACATAAGGGGTTATAAATAAAATCTATGTAGTAAGCTACGTAGTTACCTACATAGAAGCTCCCCCTGCCTTGGTCTGCAACTACAAGTCTAAATCATTAAACCCGTTCAATTGCCGTT
>JBAVOD010000102.1:0-12238 GCA_049691735.1 Bacteroidales bacterium | reverse complement strand
GAATAAGAATGTCTACTTTCTTCCGAAGGGCCGGATCCGATATTACTTTTTGGAATTGTTCCCGTGAGACTGTTTGCAGAATTACCCATGGATTATGCGTAAGATGCCAAAGGGCAGGTTCAAGTTGGCGCCAGACTTCATCGGCTTCATGATTCCACGACCATCGCATGTCAAGAGCAAGCTCTGCGATAGAATCGACCTTTTCAAGATCGGGTGGCAGGAAACTGTAAACAGGTCTTTTGATGTCAGTCATTTCTTTTATGATATTATGTCAGGAATTCTACAGATAATAATTTCTATGTTAAAGCGTTGGTAACAATGGTCTGTGCTTCTTCGAGTATTTTCTGCAGATGCTCATTTCCCTTAAAGCTCTCTGCATATATCTTGTAAATATTTTCTGTCCCTGACGGACGGGCAGCAAACCATCCGCTTTCTCCCGATACCTTTAAACCGCCAATAGAAGCTCCATTACCGGGTGCATTAGTGAGAATGGCTGTTACTTTCTCCCCGGCCAGACTTTTAAGATGGACCTGTTGAGGTGAAAGTTTACCCAACATTTCTTTTTGCTCCGGAGTGGCTGGTGCTTCAATTCGATCATAAACCGGATCGCCGAATTCAGCAGTCAGATCAGTGTAAACTTCACCGGGATCGCGATTTGTTTTTGCAGTAATCTCAGCTGCAAGCAAAGCCAGGATAATACCATCCTTGTCGGTAGTCCATACTTTACCGTCAAATCGTAAGAAAGAAGCCCCGGCACTCTCTTCTCCTCCAAAACCAAGAGAACCATTAAAGAGCCCCTCTGCAAACCATTTGAATCCGACTGGAACCTCGTACAAATTACGTCCCAGCTTAGAAGCAACCCGGTCAATCATCTGACTGCTCACCAGTGTTTTGCCTACGGCGGCTTCGCGGCTCCACCCGGGCCGGTGCCGGAATAAATAATGAATCGCTGCAGACAGGTAATGATTAGGAGGCAATAATCCTTTACTTTTAGTGACAATCCCATGCCTGTCGTGATCGGTATCGCAGGCAAAGGCAATGTCAAACTGATCCTTTAATTTGATCAACCCCTGCATCGCATAAGGAGAAGACGGGTCCATACGGATCTGACCATCCCAGTCAACTGTCATGAACCGGAAGGTAGGATCCACTACTTGATTTACGACAGTAAGATTCAGGTTATATCGCTCTGCAAGAGGTTCCCAGTAGTGCACGCCTGCTCCTCCGAGAGGGTCAACCCCAAGTGTAATATTTGAATTACGGATCACATCCATATCAACAACATTCGAAAGATCGGAAATGTAATTATTCAGGTAATCATGCCTGTGGGTTGTGGGTGCCTTGAGAGCCTTATCAAAAGGAACCCTTTTTACGCCTTTAAGATCATTTTTCAGAAATTCATTTGCCTTTGATTCAATCCAACTTGTTACTGACGATTCCGCCGGTCCACCATTGGGAGGATTATATTTAAAACCTCCGTCATGAGGCGGATTATGTGAGGGTGTTATTACGATCCCATCGGCCAGTCCTGTCGTGCGGCCGCGGTTATAAGTGATAATAGCATGAGAGATAGCAGGGGTTGGCGTATATTCCTCCTTTCCGGCAACCATCACTTCTATTCCATTGGCTGCCAGGACTTCAAGTGAAGTGGTAAAAGCCGGGACAGAAAGGGCATGAGTATCAATACCGATAAAGAGAGGACCTGTAATCTTCTGTTGGTGACGGTACAGGCAAATAGCCTGTGTAATTGCAAGAATATGTGTTTCGTTAAAAGAATTTTTGAATGATGAGCCACGATGCCCGGAGGTGCCAAACAGTACCAGTTGTTCCGGCACTGACGGATCAGGAACTTCTGCAAAATATGCCGTGACGAGTTCAGGGATATTAACCAGCATTGCCGGTCTGGCAAGTTTTCCTGCATCTTTGCTTACTTCCATGGATATAAAAATATTGTTGAATTTCCTGTGAATTTCCGAAGTCAGTGTTTGGACCGGGAATAATAAACTGTTTAACTAATATTGATTTCATTCTATTTATTTAAGACAAATCAGCTGAGGTTTTTGTTAAGTCTGATTTTATCACTTAAATGTGGTCGTTATTGCTGAGGAGACTTTCAAAAAAACAGATTAGCCCAATTAATTGTTGAGGCTGACCCGGCTTAAATATGAACAGTTACCACCAATTAATTGTTGATGCTGACCCGCGCAAAGATTTTAATTATAATGTTTCAACGTCGGCGGCTGGTTGGTTCTGATTTCGGAAGAACAGGCCGTACATGATAAGATAAATTCCCTGACACAGCGCGCCGATATAAAATGGAAATTGTAACTGGCCGGCCCTGAAAAGAAGGCCTGCAAGGCTGGGCCCAACAGACTGTGGGAGTTGCATCGACACCGCATTGACGCTTGTTGCCAGACCACGCCGTTCATCGCGCACCAGTCCCACAGTTAAAGCCTGACGTGCCCCGACCGATCCCCTGTTTAAGGCTGATCGCAATATGTATATCAGGGCTGCTAACCAAAAAATTGGAACCAAAGGAAGCAGGATCAATAGCAATAACCCGAAAAATCGAGCCAGGACGACCGACTTAACAATACCTATTCTGTCACTGAGATTTCCGGTTAAAACTGATGAAATTCCGGTAATGAAAAATGCTGCTGCCATCATAGGCGCAATTGAAGCCGGACCAACTCCAAATCTAATGGCAAACCAGTAAGAAATAAGGGGTCCGGTAAACCCTACTGCAAGTCCGTTAAATGAGTTAAGAATTATCAGCCCTGTGAGCATCTTATTTTCCTGTTTTTTAATCTGGTTTTCCTTCTTGTCCTCTTTTAAAGCTCTGTTTCGTCTCTCCCCATTGTATTGTTCCCTGGCCTTAAGGATCAGGGTTATGTTAATAATTGAGGCAACTGCCACGATAATAAAAAGAGGCTGGTATGAAGATGCCGCGATAGACGACAGAGTTTTTCCATCCTCGTACCAGGTAGTCAGTAACTCCGGCATCATTCCCAGCAGGGCACCCAGGGCCATGCCAAAAAAACCAAAGGCTGTATTCAGACTATATACGTGTCCTCGTCTGGCTGCAGCAACCTCTTCAGCCAACCATGCCTGTTCTACGGGCGAAAACGGGCCTGCAGCTCCGTTTGCTCCCCGTCCGAAACCGGCTACAATGATTGCTATTGACAATACCAGGTTTTGCGCCGATAAAAAAGCAGCTATGCTGCACACAAATACGATAATCTCATAAACTATCAGAAAAGGTTTCCTGCGTACATAATCGCTTGCAATACCTACCCCCAAACTTAGTAATGCCCCTAAAATCCCAGCCATGCTAAGTACTAACCCAATATGAAAAGCATTCCATCCCAACGCATTCAGGTATAAAGTCATATCAACGACAAGCGCTCCCTGACCAATACTCCTGAATGCACGGGCAAGGATCAACCGTTTTGTGGTTGGATGAAGATCTTTAAGTTTAAACAAATCTTTTTTGGGTTATTGCACGCATTTAATATCAAGAAAGTCACAAAATGATAATTCCGGAATCAAGGCAAGGAAGATCCCTGTTATATCCTTTCTGAAAAACACATTTTAGAATGGAAAGTTGCAATTCACCCTTTAACAACCCATGCAGGAGAGGTCTGATTACCGTAATAAGTTGAAGAATTGATAGGCATTGGGGTGCTGATTCATATAATGATGTTTAGGCTGCGGATAACTGCAAACTACTGATTTTCATCAAGAAATAAATCAATGATCAAAATATTTGTTAATTTGCGTCTATGCTTTTAACAAAACTACATATTCCTTCCGCGGGAATTAATACAGTTCACCGGCCAGGGCTATATGAGAAATTAAACATTGGACTTACCAGGAAACTTATTCTCATTTCCGCTCCTGCCGGATTTGGAAAAACAACAGTCGTTAGTGACTGGATTAATCAAAATAATATCCCTGCAGCATGGTTTTCAATCGACAATGGAGATAATGATCCGGTAGATTTTTTAAGCTATATAATTTCAGGAATTCAAAGTCTTCATTCAGCATTTGGAGAAGGTGCCCTCAAACTGTTAAATTCGCCCGGTAAGCCATCTTTCGAATTAATTGCCGGCCTGTTGATCAACGAAATACTTGGTATCAATCAAAACTTTTTATTGGTACTCGATGATTTTCATTTGATCAGAAGCAGCGAGGTATTGAAATTAGTAAGCTATTTGTTGGAGCATATTCCCGGCAATATCCATATTGTAATCCTTACCCGTTCTGACCCGGCACTATCTGTTTCAAGGTTAAGAAGTCAGCATCAGTTGGTTGAGTTGCGTTCCTCAGATCTGAGCTTTTCGGCAAATGATATTTCAGTATTGTTTAATAAAAAGCTGAAATTAGGTTTATCCCTTGACGATGTCTATGCTCTTGAAACAAAAACCGAAGGCTGGATTGCGGGCCTGCAACTGACAGCCTTATCAATGCAGGGCCGGGAAGATATTTCTAAGTTCATTCAGGATTTAAAAGGAGATAACCGTTACATCATGGATTATCTGATGGAGGAGGTGCTCAGGATCCAAACCGATGACATTAAGGAATTTTTGCTGCAAACATCAATACTTGAGCAGATGTCGGCTCCTTTATG
This sequence comes from Bacteroidales bacterium, assembly GCA_049691735.1. Classification (GTDB taxonomy): domain Bacteria; phylum Bacteroidota; class Bacteroidia; order Bacteroidales; family VadinHA17; genus LD21. The sequence goes on along the minus strand of JBAVOD010000102.1, from coordinate 7,608 downwards.
CAACGCTGTTTTGAACATAAATGACAGCCAGCTGATTCTTGAGACACTTGAAAAGAGTAACATGTTTGTTATTCCCCTTGATGAGGAGAGAACCTGGTACAGATATCACAACCTATTTGCGGAGTTATTAAAACAAAGACTTCATTTTAGGGAAAAAGCAAACATTATTGAACTTCATAATGCAGCAATTGAGTGGTTTAATAATAATTCTATGCCATTGTTGGCAATTGAACATGCCATAGAGACAAAAAATTTCGAAAAAAGCATACAGCTTCTTGGAGAAATAGTGGAGACAATGTGGAAGAACGGACAGCATGTTGCAATTATGCAATACGGTGATCTGCTGCCTGATGAGATCATTAAAAAAAATGCAGATTTTAGTTTATACTATGCATGGATATTAATTATTGGCGGTCAGGATCAGAAAGCTGAACCTTTTCTGGCATGTGCCGAAATAATTACAAAAAATATTATTAATGATAAGGATTCATCAAAAGAAGCTGTTCAGTATAATAAGCAACTATTAGGAAAAATATGCGTTGCTTATGCTTACCTGTACTCAAAAACCGATGACCCGGAAAAAACTTTTGGTTATTTTAAAGCAGCTATGGAGAACCTCTCAGAAGATGACCCTTTGTGGCTTAGCTGGGGTTGGTATTCAATTGGAATGGCTGAAGATGCTCGGGGACATATAAATGAATGTATCGGAGCTTTTGAAAAAGCGCTTGCCTATAGCATAAAATCGGGCAACATTTATCTTATATCTTCCAATGCCTATAATGTAACTTACATGGAACTGCGAATGGGGCTTTATACTTCTGCTTACAGGAAATGTTCTGACCTGATTACTAAAATGAAGGAAAGTGGTAATTCGCAAATTGCTAAATCGGAACCAACCTATATCGAGTTATATGCATGTATGGCAGAAATTGAATGCATGCGGACAGATTTTGAAGAAGCTCTGGCAAATATAAAAATTGCTTACAGCTCAAGCAAAAATTTTTCCAACAGTTCATTTAAAGTATGGGTACGATTGATCTATTCGCTTATTTTATTCGGTCGCGGGGATAATACAGGGATTGTAAAGTTGCTGAATGAGATAGATGATATTTTAAAATATAATACAATATCTCCGGCTGCCAGGGCTAATTATATTGATATGAAAGGGAAATTGTTTATTGAACAGAATGAAATTGAAAGAGCCGCTAATTTCTTTAAGGAAAATGGGCTGGAGCCCGATAAAAAAATTTCATATCTGGAAGATCGTGGTTATTTTTCATTTGTATTGTTACTGATAACAGAATTCAAATTTAAAGAAGCTGAAAAAATTCTTTCCGGATTACAAACGATGGCGCAAGCTGCAAACTGGATTGAGACATTGATTACAGTGAAAATAGTATACGCTATTTTGTATAAGCATACAGGAAATAAAGAAAAAGCTGTTGCAAACCTGCTTGAAGCATTGGAATACGCTGCCAATGAAAATATATTAATGTCATTTGTCTATTATCATGACAGAATAAAAGATTTATTGCCGGATGTGTTTAAAATACAGGCCACTACAAAAACGAATATTCCTAAAAAATTAACCGAAAAGCTTAAACTTGCAATAGAAAAGAGAGAAAAATTTAAGACAATTAATTTAGAATCAGGGTTAAGCGATCGCGAACTCGATACTCTAAAACTTATCGGCGAAGATTTAACAAACCAGGAAATAGCTGATAAGTTGTTTATTTCGCTTAATACAGTCAAAACGCATTTAAAGAATCTCTTCCTGAAACTTGAAGTGGATAATCGCACTAAAGCAGTTGTAAAGGCTAAAGAACTCGGTTTGATCTGACTTACAGAAAGTACAACCTGTACTCGTTTCTTTTCAAATACTAAATTCACCCCCTAAAATCACCCCTGCGGGTGATTTTTTTTTGATGGGTGTGCCCGACTTTTGCCAACGAACATAATCATGAAGCATATGAAAGGCAAGACTATAATAAAAATTCAGGGGCATCTCAATGGTAAATGGAAGGAATGTTTTGAGGGTATGGAGTTCAGCTATGAAGGAAACAATACTATTCTTAAAGGAAATATTAAGGATGAAGCACATATGCATGGAGTATTAGATATCATCAGGGATTATAACCTGATAGTCATTTCGATCAATTCAGTGGAAAGATTTCAGGTTAGAAAGTTTTTTTAATAATTAAATGTATCCGACAGACATGAAAAAATTTGTTTCAACAACATTATTAGTTGCCGTGTTCGCTACACTGGCTTACAGTCAAAATCTCAGACAAACAGTAAGAGGTACTATCATTGATATCGATAACAAATTGCCGCTCATAGGTGCAACAGTGATAATACCTGGTACTGATCCATTAATTGGTACCACAACTGATGTGAACGGTATTTTTAGATTTGAGAACATCCCATTAGGCAGGATAGCAGTAAAAATATCTTACCTGGGTTATGAAACTAAAACCTTTTCAGATATAGTAGTAAACTCCGGCAAAGAGGTAGTCCTGGATTTGACCATGCAGGAATCTGTTACAAAAATGGATGAAGTTGTTGTGAAGGCATACAAGAAAAAAGGAGAACCAATAAATGACATGTCGCAGCTAAGTACCCATTCTGTTACCCTTGAAGAAACAAAGCGTTTTACCGGCGGGATGGACGACCCGGCCCGTGTAGTTTCCTCCTTTGCTGGTGTGGCCAGTACCCCCGATGGAAGCAGTGATATTATTGTACGGGGTAACTCTCCCAAATATATGCAATGGCGTTTGGATGGAGCAGAAATATCAAGTCCGTACCATATGGATGATCAGAATTCTTCATTTGGAGCGCTTACAGCTCTGAACAATAATTTATTAGCTACCTCCGATTTTTATACCGGAGCCTTTTCGTCAGAATACGGCGATGTGCTGTCGTGTGTTTACGATGTGAAACTCAGGTCCGGGAATAATGAAAAGTTTGAAGCAACCGGAAGCGTTGGTTTAATGGGGACAGAACTTACAGTTGAAGGTCCGTTTAAAAAAGGATATGCAGGCTCATACCTGTTTAATTACAGGTACTCTGCAATTTCCCTGATTAATGAGCTGGGTATTGTGGATGTACCCGGAGTTGTGGATTACCAGGATGCGACTTTTAAAATAGTGCTGCCCACTGAAAGAGCAGGTACATTTTCCTTATACGGATTAGGAGGGTTAAGTGGTTTTTCAATGGAGAATATGGGACCGACAGGTCTGTCAACCCCGGGCAGACCAACAACAAGTGCCCTCAACAGCAAAGATTTCTTCAAGAAGAATTATCTGGCAAACTTCGGAATTAACCACACATTGTCACTTAATGGCAATAGCTTTATTAAAACGACACTTAATTTTTCAGGAACCGGAGCTACGGATGATATATTTGAAACTGATACTATAAGAACGTACAACACTGAAAATGTTTTTTCAGTCGATTCCATCTCTCCCAGAATGCACATGATTCAAAGTAATATTGTTAATTCCGCGATCAGGGGGGCAATTACGTATAATAATAAAATCAACGCAAAAAATAAAATCCAGATAGGCGCAAAATACACGCTGTATAGTTTCAATTACAATCAGAACATATATAATCGTGAAGAAGCTTCACTGATAAACGTAAATGACTTTAAAGTAAGTTTAGGTACCCTAAATAGTTTTATAAGCTGGAAACACAGCTTAAATGAGAAAATTGATGTTGTAGCCGGCTTGCATAACATGAATATTCTGACAATCAAAAAAAGCACTCTTGAACCAAGATTAAGTATAAGCTGGAATGTCAATAAAACAAATTCAGTGAATGCAGGGTACGGGATGCACAGCACAACAGAGAGTATTCACAACTATTATGCGAAAATCCCGCAAACCGATGGCAATTATTTTGAACCTAACAAAAACCTCGGATTGTTGAAAGCCCATCATTTTGTATTGGGATATGAAAAACGCTTTACAGAAAATTTAGTGGGGAAAATTGAGGTATACTACCAGTCTCTTTACAATCTGCCGGTCGAAAACAACGACACCAGTTATTATGCCACCATTAACGAAGGCATCGATTATAAATATGTAGAACTGATAAATAAAGGCAGTGGTAAAAACTATGGCGTGGAAATCTCTGTCGAACGGTTTTTTGATAAAAACTTCTACTTTTTAATAAATGGCTCACTATTCGATTCGAAATATAAATCGTTGGAGGGAGTCTGGAGAAATACCCGCTATAACAACAACTACATAGTGAATATTTTATGTGGGAAAGAATTTAAAAAGCTGGGCAAAAAACAAAACCAGATACTTGCCTTGAATACTAAGATATTCTTTGAAGGTGGTGAACGATATGTTCCATTAATAAGAGATACCCGGGGAAATGTAGCTGTTGAACCCGAAAACGACAGGTATTTTGACTATAGCAAAGCATATAATGATAAACTTGAGAATATTTTTCTATTGAATTTATCGGTCAGTTACAAATTCAACAGACCCGGGGTTACACATGAAATTTTCCTGGATCTAATGAACCTTACAGACAGTCAGGGTAAAATGGCTGAATATTATGACGCAGGTAAACCGGGTAAAGTTGGCTATTCTACTCAATTTGGATTTTTCCCAAACTTAATGTACAGGGTCTATTTTTGAATCGGAATCATTGTAATGTCTATGGCCATCTCCCTCATATCTTTTCCTTAAACCCCGGAAGGGGTGACGATGAAAATTTTTTCCCATAACATGAAATGTCGCTCCTCCGGAGCTCATAGTCTATGAGACAGCTCCACCCCCGGCCCCCCTTCTCAATTCTCTAATGACCTGTCATCTTGAGCCCGAGTCCTCGGGAGAAGGATCCCTTTATCAAGTAAACAAGATGCCACATTTGTGGCTCATTATGGCATCAGTTTAGCTGCATTTGTGACTGACGACTGTTTGCAGATTAATTTATTTTCACTAGTGTCCGACTAAAAAATAAATAAGAGGGGTACTCCCCAAAGGTTTCCCCCAATGTTGTAATTTGGTTTTTGCATAAATCAAGTACAACATGGGTAAAATTACAGAAATAAAATTAGTCGGACAGCCGATTTTCAAACAGATAATGAATTTGGTAGATAAAGTTGACATACAAGGGTTAATCCGTAAGCACGAGAGTGATTATTATTACAAATCATTCAAAACGCGAACACACCTTTTTACGATGCTGTTCGGGATACTAAGCCGGTGCGATTCAATGACTGAAGTCTGTGAAGGTCTGCGTGCAATGAGCGGAAAGCTTAATCATCTAGGAATGGATCAGGCTCCGGCTAAGAGTACGGCGTGTGACGGCCTGCGCAACAGGAGTCATAAGTTTTTTGAAGATCTATACTTTACACTGGTAAAACATTATCAGAGTTTTTTGTCGGACAGCCGAACTTTTGGATTGACATTTAAAGAGGTACTTATTATTGACTCAACGACTATCCGGTTATTTAGTGACATCTTAAAAGGCGTAGGTCGTAATCCCAAGGGTGATGGAAAGAAGAAAGGTGGAATGAAGGTACATATGCTTATTGATGCAGTTCAATCGGTTGGCCGGTTTATCAAAATGACGGCAGCAAAGGTCAATGATCAGAAATTTTTAAAGAGTCTGGAACTGATATCAGACAGCATGATAGTTTTTGATAAGGCCTATAACTATTATCACCAGTTTGCTCTATGGACTAAGCAGCGAGTCTATTTTGTAACCCGTATGAAAAAGAATGCTGTATATTCTGTGATTGAGGTTAAAAGAACTCATTATCGTAAGAAAGGTCAGGCAAAAGTGTTAAAAGATGAGATAATTGAACTTGAATATCATCCTGAAGATGAAGATGGCAAGAAAGACATGAAGACCAAACTTAAAATGAAATTAAGGAAGGTCAGTTATCAGGATGAACAGAACCGCTACTTTGATTTTTTGACAAACAATTTTGATATATCAGCTGAAGATGTGGCATTCCTTTACAAGAAAAGGTGGGGTATCGAGATACTCTTTAAAAAAATGAAGCAGAACTTCCAGCTGCATTACTTTTACGGAGAGAACGAAAATGCCATTTATACACAGGTCTGGTGCACTTTAATAGCCCAACTGCTGTTGACTGTAACACAAAAGATAGCACAGGCGAAGAAAGCCTTTTCTGTTGTGGCTTCATTGGTGAGGATCCATCTGATCAGCAATCTGGAGGTAAATGAACTCCTGAGAAGTACAAGGAAAAAATTTAAAAGCAAATCGATCCCGCCTGGTTTACAATTATCACTTAATATGCAGGGGGTCGGTTTTTAAATAAAAAATACGATAATTGATAATCAAATACTTATGAGCATCAATTAGAAATCTAAATTATTAATCGGACAACAGTGATTTATTTTATAAAAATCACCCCTTAAAATCACCCTCAGGGGTGATTTTTTTTTGATGTGGTTACCCGACTTTTACTTAGGAATTTAATCAGTAAAAATATGAAAGGCAAAACTAAAATAATAATTCAGGGATATCTTGATAAAAAATGGAAGAACAGCTTTGAAGATATGGAGATCAGCTATGAAGGCGATAATACCATCCTTACAGGAAATCTAAAAGACGAAGCTCATATGCATGGAGTTTTGAATATCATCAGGGATCTAAACCTGAAACTGATTTCGATCAATTCTGTGGAATAGTCATAACCCAGCTTAGCTTAATTCTTTAACCACACAAAACTAAGATATTATGAAATCAAAACTGATAATAGTAGCAATATTGACAATTGTTACTTATCTTATTTTTATCGGCCTGTATTGTTTCTATCAGGGTACTAAATCCCATCCGGATGCGAGGCAAGCCGAAATCTATGTACAACAATTAATTGATAATAAATACGATAGCGTCAGTAATGAAATTCTGATAAGCGAACGAACAGCTATTAAAATTGCTGACCAAATATTTTCAGAAAAGTACGGAAACTTGCATACTCTTCTTTGGAAACCATTTGATATCTATTTAATTAACAGTTATTGGTTTGTTTATGGGCCCGTTTCTAAATCTAAGCTGGATGGCGGTCCAATGATAATTATTAACTATCATACCGGAGAGACCAGGTTTAAACTATAAGACAAAGTTCACAAATTCAAATTATTATGGAAAACATATTTATTTCTGTAATGATCCTTATTTCCGGAGCGATTTCAGCTCAGGAATGTAAAATTGATTTGCACTTTTTGGCACAACCTGATAAAAGTATGTCTCAACTAAATAAGTTTGGTCAGAATAGATTGTTTAAGATTGTTTTATCGGAGGGTTTTGATACAATAGGCAATAAAGATATTATTAATCAGCTATCGCAATGGTTCTTAAACCAGAACTCCAAAATCATTACAGTAAATATTAACGATGTTAAAAAATTAGATGATAGTTGCCATTATCTGATTATCGGGTTAACCGGCAAACTTACAGATTTGTCGATTTTTGATTTGCCCTTAAAGGTTAACAATAACAAATGTGCCCTTGGACCAATTGAACTTACAGATGATGATGCAATAACAATAATTAACCAAAAAGCACAATGTTCAGCTGTAATAGGTAATTCATATTCAGCCCTGAGAAATATAT
>JBAVOD010000101.1:0-2323 GCA_049691735.1 Bacteroidales bacterium | reverse complement strand
TTCCCGACTGTTGAGCAGTTCACCAAAGACTCGTATGCACTCGATTACCTTGGTGATCTTCTTTCGAACGGAAAAAAGACACCCCTTTACAAAGTGCTTGTCAGGGATAAGAAGCTGACCTCCAGTGTCAGCGCGAGGAATGGCTCTATGGAACTTGCAGGCAGTTTTACGATCACGGTGACCGCTAATCCGGGAGTAAGCCTCGCGGAAGTAAAAAAGGCAGTATTTGAAGGTCTGGGGATGTTTGAAAAAGATGGTTTCAGCGAGGATGATCTTACGAGGTTAAAAGCCAGGAATGAGACCAGCTTTTACGGCTCATTCAGCAGTATTCTGAGCAAGGCATTTACTCTGGCGAGCTACCAGATGTTCAAGGGCGATCCGTCATATTATGAAGCTGATTTTCTTGCAGCTCAATCAGTTACTTCTCAAGACATAAAAGATGTTTACAACAGGTATATCAAAGGCATGAATTATGTTGAGACAAGCTTTGTTCCGAAGGGAGAAGTCAACCTGGCAGATGAAGGCTCGGTCAATTCAGGTATTGTTGAAGAAGACGTGACGAAGGCAGCCGAGGTAAAGGATACCGGTGCCACAGCGGATGAGTCATACGAAAAGACCCCGACCAAATTTGATCGTTCAGTTCAGCCTCCTGTCGGAGCTGATCCCGAAGTAACAATCCCGGCTGTTTGGACCGGATCTCTGGCAAACGGCATGAATACATGGGGAATAGTTCAGAAAGAGCTCCCGCTGATACAGTATTCAATTGTCATTCCCGGGGGGCATCTTCTTGATGACATTTCCAGGCCTGGTGTTGCCAACCTTACGGCATCGCTGATGAATGAGGGGACAAAAAACAAGACACCCGAAGAACTGGAGGATGCCATAAGGCTTCTGGGGGCTAATATTTCATTTTCTGCAGGCGCCGAGAACATTACAATCAGGGTCAATACCCTTGCCCGCAATTTTGAAAAGACGCTGGATCTGGTCCAGGAAATGATATTTGAACCACGCTGGGATGAGGAGCAGTTCGGTCTGGCCAAAAGCAGGATAATAAACAATATCAAGCGTAACAAATCGAATCCAAGTTATCTTGCCTACAATACTCTATCAAGTCTCATTTTTGGCAAAAACAATATTCTTGCTGTTGAGCCGGCAGGGACTGAAGAGTCAGTTGCATCAATTACAATTGATGATCTGAAGAATTTCTATGAAAAGAACTTTTCACCATCCGGAGCGCAGTTTCTTGTAGTCGGGGATGTGGAACAGCCACAGGTGGAGAGTGCGCTTGCGGGTCTGAGCGAGAAATGGCAGCCCAAAGAAGTAGTTATTCCTGAGTTGAAGGTTCCTGAGGCACCTGCCAGGTCGCAGATCTATTTTGTTGATGTTCCGGGAGCCAAACAGTCGGTCATATATATCGGAGCTCCGTCATTACAACGTACGAATCCTGATTATTATCCGGCTTATGTAACTAATTACAAGCTGGGAGGATCATTCAATGGTCTGTTTAATCTGATCCTCCGTGAGGAGAAAGGATTTACTTACGGGGCAAGGTCGAGCTTCATGGGCGCAAAGAATTACGGGACCTTTACGGCTTCATCGATGGTTCGCACGAATTCCACCCTTGAGTCGGTGAATATTTTCAAGGCAGAGATGGAGAAGTATCGTGAGAACCTGCCTCAGGAGTATATTGACTTCACCAAATCGGCACTGCTGAAAAGCAATGCACGCAATTTCGAGACGATTGGAAGTCTGCTCAACATGCTAAGTACAATTTCGGCCTATGGTCTTCCTGCTGATTACATAAAGCAGGAGGAAGCATTTGTGAAAGATCTGACGGTTGAAAAGCAGCTTGAGCTTGCAAAAAAATATATTGACCCGTCGAGGATGTATTATGTTGTTGTCGGGGATGCCGCAACGCAGATGAAAGATCTCGAAAAGGTAGGGTTTGGCAAGCCAGTGCTGGTGAAGGATTGAGCAGGGTGATTGGTGATTGGTAACAGGTCAGGCTTGTTGTGTTTGGATAACTTGCATAACTTGCATTATAAACCACTGCATGACCTGCACGACACTCCTTCTCCGCCCACCGGCGGATTCGGAGTGCAACGCCTGCACGACCTGCACGACCTGCACGACCTGCACGACCTGCACGACCTGCATGACCTGCACGACCTGCATGACCTGCACGACCTGCACGACCTGCACGACTTAAAAAAGGCCCGGATGGTGGAATGGTAGACACGCAGGACTTAAAATCCTGTGGCCATAACGGCTGTGCGGGTTCAAGTCCCGCTCCGGGTACTGAAAAAGAGTGAGAGTGAGAGTG
>JBAVOD010000100.1:0-4906 GCA_049691735.1 Bacteroidales bacterium | reverse complement strand
ACATATCCTTCCCCCATTTCTCTGGCCCCGGGACAATTTAAAATTGTATTGCAATACGATAAAAAAGATGTGATTGTCTGCATTCAGACCTGTCGGGTTAAACAGAACCGGACATGTGAGAGGCCGGGAATGCATAATTAATCAGGAAGTTAAACAGGCAGGGATGCGATAGCCATGCCCTTTTAAATTCGATTATGCTGTTTTATAATGAATCGCGATCAAGAATATAAGCGGAATAAAAAATAATGTCTCACTGCATTTAAACCTCGTGCCTATGAGAAAGTACTGACCCGATGTGCCCGGGAAGAAAAGAGCAACCCGTTCCCCGGCAACTGATTTCAGGGTTGCAATAGAAAATAATAAACAGGACGTACCTGTATGTCAAATAAAAAAACTTTAAAAATTATGAAGAATCTTTTATATGCAATTGCAGTCTGCATGCTTGTAGCTGGCTGCGAAAAACCCGGACCAGAACAGATCAATAATGAAACCATAACAAAGAGGATCCTTAGTGAGCCTGAGACCACCATGAAAAATAACCTTGACCAGGCAGCCCAGTTGTTAGCCGAAGTTGTTCAGGATCAGTCTGTCATGGATGAGCTTGAGGCGCTTTCAAATGAAGACCGCAAATTTTTCAGCCTCTCTTTTGCCGACCTGCTCGATGACACAAAAAGTACAGCAGGACAATTCATGAATCTGAGGCAGAAATTCATTGATAAATGCGGATCTGCGGAATCGAAGGGAGATGGGAGCGATCTTGCCGGCTTCCTGTCAAAGAATGACTGCTACATTTATTGTCCCTATCCGGCCGACTTTTATCCGGGAAGACCCACCTCATTTACATTGGCTTCGCATCCTATTGATAACGATATTGAGAATACAGGTTATAGTTTTGAGGGAGGCCGGATGCATAAGGTAACAGTAAATGAAAAATATGCCGATAAATACCAGGTGCTTCTGGTCATGCCCCGGGACGAGGATAATGATGATCCGGCAGGATTGGCAGGAAAGGAGGTTCAGGCATCAAAGGGAGACATAAATGAGGTCAGGACCGGCAAAGTACGCTGTGCTGCCTTCTGCGGCGGGCTGTTCGAGGGAACACTCGAACTTAGAATTGTGAGAGGATTTCCTGAGATTAACGCGATAACAGGAGATATCAAGGGTAGCTTCTCAACTGTGATCCCGGTCAATTATCCCAGGGACTATGCCAAAGCCGCAATTAATAACTGGACAGTTCACTCCGAGGGGGGGTGGTACTCTGTCAACAGCATATGGGATTCAAACTGGAAAACCTCAAAAACCCAGCAGTGCATCCTGGTTTATGAATATGATAAAGTAAATGAAACTTCGGTAAGCGCTACTGTCGGATACAAGAAGGATGAGCTGACTACCGGATTAACGGTCACTGCAAAGACCACTTACAGCGGTGATTTTTTAGGGCTCAGCGAATGGGATCGCGACTGGTTTTTTGCAACGAACAGGAATCCGGGAATTTATGATGAAGTTAAGGACGGATGGGTGGTGCGAAAAACTTGTCCCTATTTTAAATTAAACACTCCTTTGAGAGTAATATATTATTGACATAAATCCGGGGCTGCTGAAGGATAATCTGTTGACCTGATATGTTTCGGCAGCCTCCTTAACGACCCCGGCCATGCGAAATACATTTCTCACGTGGATTATTGCATCGATAATAATTCTATGCTTTTCCTTTCAGGGAAAGTGCATTGATTCATTAAAGTATTATGTTTCATTTAATTATTACCGCGATCTGTCAGATACTTATGATGGAGGAAGCCTGTTATCGGGTGAATTAAAACTAAAAAGATCGTGGTATGGTGCCGCAGTTTCCTATGGTTTTTTTCAGTCACATTCAGTGTTTACATATACAATTATAGTTGAAGATATTGGCAGAACTTTGACAATTCCTTTTGACGAAATTTCAACAATGTCTTCTGCTTCATTATCTGTTATCATGACCCCGGTTAAAAACAGAGTATTGAATGTTGACCTGCTCCTCGGATTTGCGTTCAGCAAGGCAAGAAGCCTGCAGTTTCACGATGTTGAATATAGTTATTCGTTTCAGGATGAGAAATATAACTATCTATTCAAAAACTATGAGCTGGTTAAAGCAACTCATTCGGGGTTTCAGTTTGGATTTGACCTTTCATTGTCAGTAACAAAAAGACTGGGACTTCAGGTCAGCACGAGGATCCGGGATTTGAGCAACGGCGGGACTTTCTTTTTTGTTGGTTCGGGAGTTTGTTTCAGGTTATAAATACATATTATGAGAAAGCTTTTGATATCAATTATTTTCCTGAGTGTTCTGAATACATGTGGTTATTCGCAGGAAAAACGATTTACTATCCGTACCGGGGCCGGTTATTACACCGATCTCATGGCTATGTACGACGGACCTGTCATCTGGCTCGAAGGAGGCTTTATGCTGAAAACAGGTTTCAGTCTGAATGGCAGAGTGTCGGTTGCATCTGTTGACTGGACGATGAGCGATGGGTACTTTAAAGGATACAGAACACTGGCAATGAGGCAGATGGCTGATCTCACATTTTCCAGGCCAGTCAGGCTGAAAGGACGGCATTACCTTGAGCCCGGATTGGGTTTTAAAATAAAACGGGAGTATACTTTTTATCCTGATCTTACCATTCAGAACTCCGGGGATCAAATCACCATTTACACACGGTACGCCACAATATTTTATGAAGCAGGATTAACGCTCTGTCTGGATTACTACTACCGGTTTACGAATGATTTTTACTTTGGACTCAGGACCGATGCCAATATGATATGGGCGGTAGGTTTCGAAGGACTTACTTTTTCACCCTTGTTCGGATTCAGGTTTTAAAAAATTCATTTCCAGCATTAGAATGTCTTGGGATCAGCTAACACGGATTTCTTGCCTGCCGGAAAAGCCATGCATTACGTAAAGAACTGGATTCATCTTGTATGGGCGACAAAGAACAAGATCTGCTTTCTCTCGCCGGGGAAGAAGTACGAGATCATAAGCCACATACGAACCAATGCCGGCACCAGAGGGATATACATCGATTTCCTCAACGGCCATTCGGAGCACCTTCATTGTCTGTTGCTTTTAAGGCCCGATCAGACACTTTCGAAGGTTGTCCAGGTGATAAGGAGTGAATCGTCGCAATGGATCAACAGGCGGAAGTTAATAAGGAACAGGTTTGAATGGGAAGAAGAGTATTATGGTGTATCGGTTGGTGAAGAAGATCTTCCTGAGGTAAGGGATTATATCATGAATCAGGAAGCGCATCATCTTTCCGTAACCTGGGAGCAAGAGTACACTGAACTGATGGAAAAGTGCGGAATCAGAAGGTTTACCCCCTGATTTGTCCGGCTCCTTTGTTTCTCGCAGATTCCCCCAGAGAATCAAGACAGCAGCTTATTCTATAACCAGTACCTCCTCCCCTCGTAGGGGAGGTGTCCGCCAGCCGGCGGACAGAGGGGTCCCTGATCGCTTTAACGGAGGTGACTTCCCCCCGCTCCCTGCCCGCATTTATATCTCCCTCCTCACAAGTATCCAGCTTTTAAAAAAGGGATCATCAATAATGTAGATCGCATTTTCTTTGATCAGTAATCCCCTGCTGACAAGTCGTTTAAGAGAACTGAAAACAGTGCTTGAGGGAATTGTACCAAATTGTTTCGAAAAATCTCCGGATAAAGGTGACATATTGCCTGATGCTATACCTGTCAGGATCATCATATCTGTTCTGTTTAAACCGTTCCACAGACGTTCATAATCATTATCATGACTTAATACTATTTCGTCCGCTGCATTTTTTACCACTTCTGCCGGGGATCCCGATAAAATTAAAAGCTCCCAGACCGAAAATCCAAGTTGCTGTGTATAAAATGGATGTGATCCGGTAAGTAAAAGAATCTCCATTGTTATGTCTTTGCTTTGGTTGCATATTTTTTTAAATCTTTCTTCCAGAAACACTGTAAATTTCTCCGGCGCGATCTTTTCAAGGGTCATCAGCGTACCAAAACGGTAAAACGGGGAACTTTTCTTCTCAAAGATCTCTCTTATCATCGATTCGCTGCTCCCCAGAAAAATGTAATTGATATTGCTCTGCGACTGTATTACAGATCTCATTAATCTGTCAAGTCCCGTTCCGATCCTGAATATTTCCTGAAATTCATCCAGAACAACGATCAGCCTGTTCTTTGCTGAACCTAGTTTGCCGATAAGGTTCAGAACATCTTCAAGTGGCGTAAGGTCTTTCGATCCCGACCTGAAGGATATCTCCGTTTCGCCTGTAAGAGGATTAATTAAAACTGAGGGGATCAGCCTGAAGGATTTGATAAAGCCCTTGAGTTTTTCCATGGTAAATATACGGTACACCCTTTTAAGAAGCTGGGATGCAAAATCCTCCGGGGAAAAGACCAGCTGAAGGTCCAGATAAATATATTTTCTTCCCGATTCCTTCACTACTTTCCGGATAAGGCTGGTCTTTCCGTATCTTCGCGGACTTATCATTACAAGATGGTTTTCACCCTTGATGTAGGAGCTGATCCTGACAAGTTCATCTTCCCTGTCAGTGAAAAACTGACCATCTACAATAGTTCCGAACTTAAAAGGATTCTTATCCATGATATTGCGATGTTTTTAGTTGCGACATTATTCGTATGTAAATATACGCATTTATTCGCAGTTTCTCGCAGATTTCCGCAGAGTTCTCGCAGATTTTCGCAGAAAATTAAGACAAAAGCTTATTCTATAACCAGCACCTCCTCCCCTCTTAGGGGAGGTGCCCGTCAGGGCAGAGGGGTCCCCTGATCGTTTCGACGAACTTCCAGGGGAAGTGCCCGCCAGCTGGCGGGCAGAGGGGTCCCTGATCACCTTAACGAACGCCCAGGGGAGGTG
>JBAVOD010000099.1:0-8714 GCA_049691735.1 Bacteroidales bacterium | reverse complement strand
CCGGGATAACAAACGGATTAATCTTACAATAATTGATCCTATGCAGGATTTAGTTTTTTCCTGATTTGTGACAATTAGTGCGGTAGAAGTTTCCACCTTTTCACTAATGGCGCTGCACCCTCCTTTTGACCCCTAAATCCCCCTCCGGGCATACGCGTCAACTTAAGCGAACAGAGTTAAAAGTTTTTGCTCGAAGTTTTGATGCTTTCTCTTGTCATAAACGCAATAGCGGGCTCTGTGACTTTCAATTACCGTCAGCTTCAGCTGACGGAAAGAAGCCTCCCCAACCCCTATCGGGGACTTTAGTCCCCAGAGATTTGGGCTAAAGCCCGAGGCAGGGAGAGGGCTTCCGCGGTCCGTTGGCTGAAGCCGAACGGCAATTGAAAGGTTCAATGATTTAGCCTTGTATTGAAGCCAAACTCTTTTCAAGCAATGGGTAGAACTTATTTTGAATTCTGTTGTTCATATTTTATTGTGGAGCATGATTTTTTGTTTGACATTAATATGTTGTTTATTAGTGAGTTACCAAATTTCTCATATTCCTTTATCAATATAAAATAACTAAAAGTAAGCCAAAGGAAGAATATTAAATGAGCAAATCGGAATCGCTTTCCGGATAGCCTGTTTGAGAAGTATAAACTAAAATCTAAGGAGTATAAAGAAAATGAAAATTCAAATCGGAATTAAACCGGAAGACTCAGTTAAAATAGCTGATTCGCTGAACCGACTTCTGGCAGATGAGCATCTTCTTTACATTAAAACAAGAAATGCTCACTGGAATGTGGAAGGTCCCGACTTTTATGCCCAACATAAATTCTTTGAAGTGCAATATGTGCAATTGGAAGAGATCATAGATTCGGTGGCAGAACGTATCCGTTCAATCGGGCATTATGCTGATGCCACTCTTCAGGGATTTCTGAGCCTGACACATCTTTCCGAGGAGACCAGAGAAAAGAACGATAGTAGTGGTTTTATAAAAGATCTGCTTGAAGACCATGAATCTATCATTACTTACATTCGGGAAAATATTGACCGCTTTGCCAATGAGTGGAATGACAAGGGGAGTAGTGACTTTATCACCGGCCTTATGGAAACCCACGAAAAAGTTGCATGGATGCTGAGGTCGCATTTAGCCTGACATTTTTCACGAACATTTTCATGGAGAAACAGGTGCCGGACTCCCGATAATTTGGATAAACTTATTAAAGTGGCTTTGGAATCATGAATGAAAATCCCTTAATAAAACTGGAAGCACTTGGACAGTCAATTTGGCTGGACTATATAAGAAAAGATATGTTCACAAACGGTGAGCTCGGCCAATTGATAAGTGAGGATGGACTCCATGGGATTACCTCTAATCCGTCAATCTTTGAGAAAGCTATAGCAGAAAGTAATCTTTACGACAATGACATTCACGACCTGGTTCTCAGGAAAACAGATGTCAAAGAAATCTATGAAACTCTCAGCATGAAGGATATCAGGAATGCTGCGGATGAATTCAGGTCTGTATATGAAAAGTCGTTTGGGAAAGATGGATATGTAAGCCTGGAGGTCAATCCTCATCTCGCATATAATACTTCAGGAACTATTGAGGAAGCACGCCGGCTCTGGACAGCAGTGAACCGTCCCAATGTTTTTATCAAAGTCCCTGCTACAGAAGAAGGTTTACCTGCTATCAGACAATTAATCAGCGAAGGGATCAATGTGAATGTTACTTTATTGTTTGGACTGCCACGGTACAGGCAGGTTGCAGAAGCATATACCGGGGGGATCAAAGCACGTTTAGATCAGGGGAAGCCAGTTAAAAATGTTGTATCAGTAGCAAGTTTCTTTTTAAGTCGGATTGATTCTGTGATTGATCCGATAGAAGAAAACTATGCAGCTTCCGTCGGTGAGCAGGCTCACTTTGCAGCTAATATAAAGGGCCAGGTTGCAATTTCAAGCGCTAAGATTGCATATACAATTTATAAAGAATTTTTTGAAAGTCATGAATTTGCTAAACTGGCTCAGCAGGGCGCTACACCGCAAAGGTTGCTTTGGGCCAGCACTGGTACCAAAAATCCCGATTATAGTGATATAAAATATATTGAAGCTGTTATCGGGGAAAATACAGTAAATACTGTACCCCGCGATACTCTGGATGCTTACCGCAGGCACGGAAAACCTGCTCTTCGTCTTGAAGATCATATAAAGCGGGCTTGCTGGGTTATGTCTGAACTGACAGAACTTGGCATTGATATAGACAGTATTACCAAAAAACTTGAAGAAGAGGGAGTAGAAAAGTTTATTAAAGCCTTCGATAAGCTGATGGAAACCCTGGCAAAAAAGTCATTGGAAAAATCGTAAGAAATATCCTGAGAGCCACGAGCGGACGGGAAGGGATTCCTACCTGACCCATGATTATTGTATTATTGTAAATTCTTGGTAATTTGGGTTGGAATTAAATCCGGGAATATGCGAACAGCAATTTTAGGGATTTTTCTGGCTTGTGGTTTATTCATTTGTTTAACATCCTGTGGCGATCGTCCGAACACGAAGGAAGGCTCGCCTTCTTTAGGAATACCCGATCCGGGAAATGAGAGTGGAACTACCGATGAATTCCAATCGGTTAACGCTATGCTGGTCTTACCCAATAATCCGGGCCCACAGGAAGCATTCCGGATATTGGTGACCGGAGCGACAAATATCCGGAAAGCCCGGATCATTGTCAGCGGTCCCTCAGGAAATTTAAAATCCCTGAATAGTAAAACCGGCGAAGACTTGCCTTTTTGGCGGATTGATGATTTTCAGGGAAGTCCTGACGGTAAATATACGGTCACTTTAATTGAAAACGAAAAGGTGGTCAGTGAGCTGCAGTTCATGATTTCTTCAGCGAAGGGTAAAACCGAATCCGGTAAGGTGTGGAAGACGCTCCGCGGGTGGGACAGTGGCACAGAGACAATCTATTCAGCCTGGATAAACGCATTGTTTCAGGGCTGCGATGAACACTCATCATGGTCTTCACTTCACGAGGTGACCCAAAATCATGATCAGAATTTCCTTTACAACTACCTCTCCCTGGGCGAAGACGATCCTAATGGAAAAAACCAGGTAATTATGAAGCCGGATTGTGCCGATAATCCATTTTTTCTTAGAGCATATTTCGCGTGGAAACTGGGCCTCCCGTTCGGATACCATATTTGTGACAGAGGATACATTGGCCGCAATCCCAGACCCGGACAATGGATCACAAATGAAGCTTCGACTTCAAAAACCAGCCCGGTAGCGGCATTTAATGCCTTTCTCAGAAGAGTTATGGATGGTGTCCAGTCAGGAACTGCCCGGACTGCATTGGATGATGAAAATTCAGATTATTATCCTGTACCGCTCGGGAGGGAGACTCTGCGTCCCGGCACTGTTTTCGCCGATCCCTATGGACATACCCTGATCCTCGTTAACCTTGTACCACAAACCCGTGACCATCCCGGATTGCTTCTTTCAGTAGATGCCCAACCCGATGGAACGGTAGGGATCAAACGATTTTGGAAGGGGAATTTTCTGTTTAACACCTCCGGAGTAGTCGGAGAACCGGGATTTAAAGCTTTTCGTCCCATTTCAATTCATGAAGGTGTGCCGCGTCTGCTAAAAAACAAGGAGCTGACTGCATCAGCGGGATTCGTCCCCTATTCACTTCAGCAGAGAAAAATGGAAACCAATGTTTTCTATAACATTATGGACCGGGTGATCAATCCGAGGCCACTTGATCCCGTAACCGCGTTGCTTGACCTGATCGGGGCACTTCACGAACAGCTGAAAGTACGGGTTGGCTCAGTAGCTAATGGGGAAGCTTATTTCAAATTACATCCCGGCACCGTGATCCCTATGCCTTCCCGGGCTGCCGGAATTTTTCAGGTCGGTGGTCTGTGGGAAAACTTTTCAACCCCTAACCGCGATTTAAGGCTCCTGATTGCAGTGGATGCCGTGCTCGGCTTCCCCGACCAGGTTGTTCGGTCACCGGACGATTTCGATGTCTCAGGACCGGGCTCTGCAGAGCAGGTTAAGGAAAGGCTCCAGTCTATTCTGGATAATAAGGTTGCCGAACTTACTATCAGCTATACCCGTTCGAATGGTTCTCTACAAACACTGACTGTCGCTGAGATACTTAAAAGAAGGGAGGCTTTTGAGATGGCCTATAATCCCAATGATGGGATCGAAATTCGCTGGGGGGCCCCGGAAAACAGCGATGAAAGAAGTACATGCCTTCGTCATGCGCCTTCATACCAGCTGGAAGCAATGCGCTCGGTACGTATATGGTTCAGAAAGCGGCTGCATCCGCCAACATGAAAACAATCAGCACTGCTAGCCTCCCGCCCCTTCAGGGGAGGGCCGGGGAGGGGTAGCTGAAAGGTTCTGGATTCGATACTTTTATAAAATTTTACCAGAAAACTATTAAACCGAAATAAGGTAATAAGGTCGGGGGACATTTTGTGTCATTTTCTCTACTAAGGTGTTAGAAAAAAATAAGGTTAGTTCTGGTATCATCGAATGCAGGGAACTGAATCCTGAACGGGAGGGTGGACCGATTGAGTAAAAAAATGAATCTGTATTATTTTGAATATCAAAATATTGAATTGACATTTTTAACCTTATTTTTATCTTCAACCTTAGTAGAAAAAATCGTATAAATATAATCTTACAACCTTATTACCTTATTTATAAAGCAATGAAAGTTTCTCCTTCACGGCGACGGCCCAGGACTAGTCTTGCATCTATGTAGGAATCTACGTAACTAACTACATAGATAAAAAATCAAGCCTGCAACTCAGAAAAACCAGGGAAAGAAAAGCAGTGCTGCAGCTCTAATCCTTTCCCGGTAGAGTAGAGCGGGAAGAGGAAAATACTTCCCTGCCAGGATTAGCTTCTTAATAAGGGCATTCTCCGAAATTTTAACAAAAAATTAAGATTTATTAAAAAAAGTTTAAAAGAAAATATTTCTCATAAATCATTCTCTCAATTTAATTTAGCCGTTCAATATTTTAACTAAACCAAATTATGGAGGATCCTTTATGTCATCAAGCACGAAGCATTTAACAGTTTTGATAGCATTCTCCTTTTGTCTGCTATCATTTACAGGTTTTGCCACTCAAAAGGCTGACAGCGTAATTCTCTATTCACCTTATACGAAAATTAGTGTACCTCCCGGGCAATCGGTTGATTATTCCATCGATCTGATAAATAAGGGCAAGGAAATCATAGACGCAGATATTTCCCTTAAGGGTTTGCCTTCGTCATGGAAGTATACCTTAAAAGCAGGAGCATATGTAATCCGGCAGGTATCAGTTCTTCCGGGGGACAAAAAAGTCTTAAATCTTACATTGGCAGTTCCTGTGAATGTTAATAAAGGCAGTTACCGGTTCATGATAAGTGCAGGAAATCTTACTGAATTACCCCTTACGATTGTAGTATCCGAACAGGGAACATTTAAAACTGAATTTACGACCGACCAGGCAAATATGGTAGGGAACAATACTTCAACATTCACTTATCAGGCCACTTTAAAGAACAGCACCGCCGACCAGCAGCTTTATTCATTGCTGGCAAACGCACCAAGGGGATGGAATGTGGTCTTCAGATATATTTCAAAGCAGGTTACTTCTGTTGAGGTTAATGCAAACAGCAACGCCAGTATAAATATAGAAATTAATCCCCCGGATATGATTGAAGCAGGTACATATAAGATCCCAATCCTTGCCTCAACCAGCTCAACATCAGCTGAACTTGCACTGGAAGTCGTTATCTCCGGTTCTTATTCAATGGAACTAACAACGCCAACAGGATTATTAAGTATGGGAATTACTGCCGGAGACCGGAAAAATACGGATCTTGTTGTCAGAAATACCGGTTCAGCTGCATTGCAAGGTATTCAGCTCACGGCCAGCGCTCCGGTGAACTGGGAAGTTACTTTTGATCCTAAAAAAATTGATCTGATTGAACCAGGTAAAACGGCCCAGGTAACTGCATCAATTAAAGCTGCAAATAAAGCCATAGCGGGAGATTATTTAACCAATTTTGAAGCCAGGACACCCGAAGTTTCGTCAAAAGCTCAATTCAGGATATCGGTAAGAACATCAATGCTCTGGGGATGGGTTGGTATATTGATTATTTGTTCTGCTATAGGCGGGGTTTATTATCTTTTCCGCAAGTATGGAAGGAGGTAACCCGTGAACCAAAATATTATTGAACTGACCGGTCTGACAAAAAAATACGGCTCGTTTACTGCAGTTGATAATCTTACCCTCACTATAGGCAAAGGAGAGATCTTTGGTTTACTTGGTCCTAACGGGGCAGGCAAATCAACTACGATCCTGATGATGCTGGGGCTTACAGATCCTACATCGGGATCGGTAAGGGTGTGTGGTATCGATTCAACTACAAATCCTATTGAGGTTAAAAGAAGAGTAGGATATTTACCGGAGGATGTCGGATTTTATGATAATTACACAGGGCTGGAGAACCTTATTTATACTGCCCGGCTTAACTCAATTCCGTTCAGGAAGGCCAAAGAGGATGCTGAAAAATTGTTCGAAAAGGTAGGGCTGAAAGATGAAAAAGGGAAAAAAACCGGAAAGTACTCACGCGGAATGCGCCAGAGACTGGGATTGGCTGATGTACTGATCAAAAACCCTGAGGTGATCATCCTGGATGAGCCAACACTTGGAATTGATCCGAAAGGAGTACAGGAATTCCTTGAAATGATTGTAAGGTTAAGTAGAGAAGAAGGCCGCACTGTGCTTCTTTCGTCCCACCATCTTCGTCAGGTACAGGAAATATGCGACAGGATAGGAATATTTGTCGGTGGCCGGCTGATAGCCGAAGGAGATATTAAATCGCTGTCGGATCAATTATTTTCCAACGAACCTTTTACTATCGAAGCAGGTATCAGGCTTCCCGTTACTGATAAATCCGGTCCATCATCAGATAATCAGGTAGCCGGCAGGCTGAAGGACTCATTAAAAACAATAGCGGGCGTCCTGAATATAGATCTGGGGAATAATGTTTTGCATGTCGGTTGTTCACGCGATGCGACCGAAGATATTATCAGGGAAATCGTTGGATCAGGAATAGGTATAACGTATCTCAACAAAAAAGAATACGGATTGAATGAAATATATAACCGTTATTTTGAGGAGATTAATAATCATGAATCGATTAAATTCTGACGACAAAGTCATTCACCCGTTCAGGGTGATGGTAAATAAGGAAATATCTGATCACATCCGCAGCTGGCGTTTTGTTATACTGCTTGCACTGATCGCTCTGACATGCCTGGGTTCGGTATACACCGGTCTGTCAAATATCGGGGCGGCTTCAAAATCGGCCGATCCTGAAAATCCTTTTCTTTTCCTGCGGTTATTTACGGCTTCTGATGGCACAATGCCCCCGTTTATTGTTTTTATCAGTTTTCTGGGGCCATTACTGGGGATAAGCATGGGATTTGATGCGATCAATTCCGAGCACACCCATGGTACGCTCAGCAGAATACTTGCTCAACCCGTTCACCGCGATTACATACTTAACGCAAAGTTTGCGGGTGCTTTGTTTGTAATAAGCGTAATGCTCTTTTCCTTGGGATTTCTGGTTATGGGAGCCGGGCTTATCATGACCGGAATACCTCCGACAGCCGAAGAGTTTTTACGGGTGGTTTTCTTTATCGTAGTCAGTATTTTATATGTTTCATTCTGGCTGAACCTGTCTATTCTGCTCTCCGTCCGGTTCCGTCAGCCGGCGACATCAGCTCTTGCTGGGATTGCCATATGGCTCTTATTTACTGTTTTTTACAGTATTATAGTCAGTCTGATTGCCAAAGCTGTTTCACCTTCGGCAACAGCAACTACCCAGCAAATTATCGGTTACCAGGAAATGATACTGAACCTGTTGCGGGTATTACCAAGTCAGCTTTACAGTGATGCCACAACCACTCTGCTGGCACCTGCTGTGCGAAGCCTCAGCCCACTTTCAATGGAACAGGTGATAGGTGCTATTCCCGGACCTTTGCCCCTCGGCCAGAGCCTGTTGATAGTCTGGCCGCAGATTACCGGCCTTATAGCCGCTACAATTCTCTGTTTTGTCTTATCGTATGTCTCTTTTATGAGAAGGGAAGTACGTTCCCGGTAAGGGTTAGGCCAACTGCTTTAACCGAAACAAAAATTCATAAATATTGTTCTACATTTAAACCGGGAAGACTATTTAACAGTGAATAACATATTGCTTGAAAATCTATATTAAAAATATGGTCTGCATCCGGTGTAAAATGGTAGTGAAATCCGAGCTCGAAAAACTTGGATTGCATTATACCACGGTTGATCTGGGTGAAGCGGAGATAACTGAGGATGCTACAAAGGAGCAATACGAGCAATTGAGTGTTGATCTTGAGAAGGCCGGACTGGAACTTATGGATGACAGGAAAAGCATTCTTGTTGAGAAAATAAAAGCTGTTATTATTGAACTCGTACATTATAATGATGAACAAATTAAAATTAACCTCTCCGATTATCTGAGCGAAAAGCTTAATTACGATTATACCTACCTTGCTAATCTTTTCTCTGAAGTCAAAGGAACCACAATTGAGAAATTTTACCTTTCACATAAAATTGAAAAGGTAAAAGAATTACTTGTGTACGATGACCTCAATCTTACCGAAATTGCCTGGAAGCTGCATTACAGCAGTGTAGCCC
>JBAVOD010000098.1:0-4237 GCA_049691735.1 Bacteroidales bacterium | reverse complement strand
GCTTTTCACCAGGTGGAGGAAAAGAGTGATAGACTCCCCGTTCATGCTGAAAAGACGGGGAAGGAATATGTCACCGGCAATTCAACAAATGTCGTAACCTGGGCGCTCCTGAAAGCTATTGAAACCACCAGGCAATAATGGGAGTGTAAGATGTGCAGGTTTACTGCCTGACGGACATCATTTACCAATAGTATAATACAGAAGCTTTTTATTTGGCTGTCGCCCACTTGACTTTAGTATCAGGATAGGTTAATTTTGAACTATCAGATAACCCTAAAAACTATAATATATGAAATTAGAAATCATTCGGGTAAAGCTTGGTCTGAACAGTTGTTATCTTATCCGTGGTAAAGATATTGTTATGGTTGACGGCGGTATGCCCAAAAAGCTGAAAGTGTTTAAAAGCGCACTGGAAAGGCTTGATATAGCCCCCTCCGACATAAAACTTATAGTGCTTACTCATTCGCATTTTGATCATTCCGGATCCGCGGCGGATATCCGTGAATTGACAGGAGCTAAAATTGCTGTTCACGAAAGTGAGAGAACTTATCTCGAAGATGGTGGTTTGATAATTCCGAAAGGGGTGAACTTCTATGGTAAAATTACCAAGCCATGGTTATTTGCGATTTTTAAAAAGATCTCATTTCCTAAGTTCAAACCCGATATTCTGATTACTGATGAGCCCTATTCCCTTAACGCCTACGGGATAGATGGAAACATCATTCATACTCCGGGGCACACCCACGGATCAATCAGTGTTATTCTTGATTCAGGCGAAGCATTTGTGGGCTGCATGGCTCATAATGGATTTCCATTCAGATTAAGTCCCGGCCTGCCAATATATGCGCAGGATATAGATGAAATTAAAAAATCCTGGAAATTGTTGATTGACAGAGGCGTAAAAATGATTTACCCCGGGCACGGAAAACCCTTCCCTTTTGAGGCCATTAAGGATTCGCTTGCATACCAGTAAAGATCTGAGTGAAGCTGCAGATTAAAAGTTGTTCCCAGGTCCCTGACTGACCCTCACATTGCTTAGGTTGCAGGATAGTTTGAGCCTCCAATGGGACTCGAACCCACGACCTGCTCATTACGAATGAGCTGCTCTACCGGCTGAGCTAAGGAGGCAAAATCAGTGCAAATATAGGATTTATTCCAGTTTTTCCAGCCTTGCAAGCAGTGGCGGATGTGAATAATGGAAAAACACATATGCAGGGTGCGGAATCATATTTGACAGGTTCCTGACTGAAAGTTTTTTGAGAGCTTCCGCAAGTAATCTTCCTTCATAATTCAGCCTGACAAATGCGTCAGCTTCAAACTCATTACTTCTCGAAATAGAATTTGTTACAAGTCCTATGATCAACGAAAGTGGGCTATACAATATCCCGAAAACCATTAATCCCAGGTAAAAACTGGGTGTGCCGGCTCCAAGGGCCCGGGAAAGCATCGGGCTGTTTACAATAAGCGAAAAAAGGAACAGCATCAGCCCTGTCAGGAAGACCGAGAGAATCAGGCTCTTTAACACATGCTTTTTCCTGTAATGGCCAATCTCGTGTGCCAGAACTGCAACTATTTCTTCCTCTGACAGCTCTTTCAGCAAAGTATCAAAAAGCACTATCCTCTTTTTGGGACCGAATCCCGAGAAATAGGCATTTGCCTTTGTGCTTCTCCTTGAGCTGTCGATAACGTAAATATTGCTTATCCTGAATCCTGTCTTTTCAGCAAATGACTCGATCTTTTTCCTCAGCTGATTATCCTCAAGCGGTGTTTGCTTGTTAAACAGCGGGACGATAAGCTGAGAATAAAAAAGATTGATAACAATTGAAAAGATGGTTATCAGCCCCCAGGCGTAAAGCCAGAAATGCGAACCAATCCTGTAGTATAGCCAGGTGATTAATCCAAGTACCGGGATCCCAACAAGCAGGGCTATGAACCACGACTTAAGGTGATCGGTTATAAATACCTTGAGGGTCATTGTGTTAAACCCATACTTCTTTTCAATTACGAATGTGTCGTAATAGGTGAACGGGAGATTGATTATGTCTGATGCAAAACCTATTATTCCAAAGAAAATAAGAGATACAACAACGATATTGCTGCTGACCGACCTGGCAAAATTATCGATCACCGCAAATCCGCCCGCGAGGATCATTCCTACAATTACAGCGAGGTTGAAAATTGATGTCCAGAATGAGAGCCTTGTGTTATCCTTTTCGTAGAGGAGGGTTTTCCTGTATTTTTCCTCATCGCATACTCCTTTCAGCTTTTCGGGGAGCTTTTCCGACCACATCCGCGAGTTAAGGTACACCAGGTAGCGCTCCAGCAGAAAGCCTGTTACCGGAATAAAAAGTATCAGATAAAATATAATATTATGCATTATGAGGCAGGCATTTAAAAAAAGAAGCAGGGCGCCTGTTTAAAATAAGTGTGGAATAAATATGTCTCGCTGCATTTCCTCGTGCTAAAAGGATAGGCACCCTGCGGTTTTACAAATATAATAAATTTTTTAAGTTAACATACCTCCGCACACATGAATTGTTTGGCCACTTATGTATGATGACAGGTCCGATGCCAGGAAAAGGGCCGTATTTGCCACATCTTCAGGGGTTCCGCCTCGCTTGAGTGGTATTTTGTTAATCCATTCACTTTTTATATCCGGAGGTAATTTTTCGGTCATTTCTGTGAGAATAAATCCCGGTGCAATGGCATTGCACCTGATATTCCGTGAGCCGAGCTCCTTTGCCACACTTTTTGTAAATCCGAGAATACCTGCCTTGGAAGCAGCATAATTGCTTTGTCCGGCATTGCCGGATACTCCGACAACCGAGCTCATGTTTATAATAGAGCCATTCTTCTGCTTAAGCATTGTCTGCAAAACAGCTTTTGTGAGGTTGAACACCGATTTGAGATTAACTGAAATCACAGCATCCCATTGATCTTCCGACATTCTCATCAGAAGCGTGTCTTTTGTAATACCTGCATTATTGACAAGGATGTCAATTTTACCGAAATCATTTACTATATCATTTACAACCTTAAGTGAATCGGCAAGATTTGAAGCATTCGACACATAACCCCTGATATTAACGTTATGCGCCCTGATCTCATTTATTGTAGTGGTGAACTCTTCGTCCTCAACTATATTTGTTATTGCAATAGCAGCACCCTCCTGTGCAAATTTCTGAGCAATGGCCTTGCCGATCCCCCTGGATGCACCGGTGATCAAAGCTGTTTTGCCTTCAAGTAATCTCATAGATCTTTTTTTAGGTTTGTGCAAATATAGAATTAATTCGCAAACATGAGGAACAGTAGTCTGGTGTTACGTTATCAGACCGGCAAAACCTTCTTTACAGTTTTCCCGATATCTGCCGGTGACTGCACTACGTGGATTCCGCAAGCCTTCATTATCTCCATCTTGGCAGCTGCAGTGTCGGCCTTCCCTCCTATTATTGCCCCCGCATGCCCCATGCGCCTTCCCTTCGGTGCGGTCTGTCCCGCTATAAATCCAACGACCGGCTTTGAAGCATTGTCCTTAATCCATTCACCGGCCTCGGTTTCCATCGAGCCTCCTATTTCTCCGATTATCACTATTGCCTCTGTTCCGGGATCAAGCATCATAAGTTTGACTGCATCAAGAATGCTTGTTCCGACAATAGGATCACCCCCGATGCCGATGCAGGTTGACTGGCCCATACCAAGCTTGGATACCTGGTCCACAGCTTCATAAGTGAGCGTGCCCGATCTGGAGATGATTCCCACAGTCCCTTTTCTGTGAATAAATCCCGGCATTATGCCGATCTTGGCTTCTCCGGGTGTAATGATACCCGGGCAGTTTGGTCCGATTAGCCTGCAGTCAAAGGCTTTAAGGTATTCCTTTACAACTACCATGTCCGATACCGGTATCCCTTCGGTGATGGCAACTACAAGCTTAATTCCTTCTTTCGCTGATTCCATAATAGCATCCGCTGCAGCTGCCGGCGGAACAAAAATCACAGACACATCAGCTCCGGTCGATCGAACGGCATCCCTGACAGTGTTGAAAACGGGAAGGCCCAGGTGGATCTGCCCTCCTTTGCCCGGCGTGACGCCTCCGACAACTTTTGTTCCATATTCAAGCATCTGTGATGCATGAAATGATCCTTCGCTCCCGGTGAAGCCCTGAACAATTACCTTTGAATCCTTATTGACAAGAATGCTCATAAGTACAAGATATTTAACGCAATAATAAATTTATAAA
>JBAVOD010000097.1:0-4878 GCA_049691735.1 Bacteroidales bacterium | reverse complement strand
GAGTTTTTCAATGAGTCGATCGAACGCTTTTCTTCACTCTTCAGGTTTAAGCCCGGTTACATTGCATGCGACCTTCACCCTGACTATTATTCCACCAGGTACGCCTCCGAACTTGGTAAAAAACTCGGTATCCCGGTGATCGGGGTCCAGCATCATCATGCACATATTGTATCAGCCATGGCAGAACATGGTCTTACCGACAAAGTCATTGGCATCAGTCTCGATGGTACAGGATACGGGACTGACGGGAACATCTGGGGGGGTGAATTCCTGATAGCCGACACAGAGCAGTTTGAAAGATTCACCCATTTCGACTACGTTGCAATGCCGGGAGGAGACATGGCGGTTGAAGAACCCTGGAGGATGACGTTCTCATATTTATACAAATATTTCGGCGAAGATCTTGACTATAAATCATTGCCATCTTTCAGGAACGTGCCTGATAAAAATCTTGCTGCCGTCAGGGAAATTATGTTAAAAAACATAAATTGCCCTCTTTCCTCCGGAGCCGGCCGCCTGTTTGACGCAGTTGCGGGGCTCCTTGGCATTTGCCTGATTTCAACATTTGATGCGGAGGCGCCAATGCGGCTTGAAGCAGCAGCAGGACATAGTACCGAGACTTACTACCCCTTCAGAATGGGTGGAACTGTTGATTTTTCGGAGACTTTGAAATCAATAATTGATGATCTTCCTGATACCGAACTTTCCGTAATATCTGCCAGATTCCACAATACCATAGCCCAGGCCGTGCTTGAAGGAGCCATAAGGATCAGGAAGGAGACAGGCATTGATAAGATCGTGATATCGGGCGGAGTGTTCCAGAATAAGTACCTTGCCGAAAAAACAATTCATAAACTTACCATGAGCAAATTTAAAGTATTTGCAAACCATTTGGTACCTTCGAACGACGGAGGGATCGCCCTCGGTCAGCTTGTTGTTGCATCAAAGAAATCCGGATTATGTGCCTGAGTATACCAGCCCGTGTTGACAGGATTGAAGGACAGATAGCCGATGTCTCAATTGGCGGGGCAACCTTCAGGGCAGGGCTTCACATGGTTGAGAATGTTAAGGTAGGTGATTATATCCTGCTCCATGCCGGTTTCGCAATTCAGATAATCAGCGAAAAGGAGGCCCTCGAAACACTTGAGATTTTCAGGGAAATGAACGATCTGCAGGATGCGTGAAGCAGGTGTCAAATATGTTGATGAATACAGGGACAAAGATCTTGTACATAAACTGGCAGGATTAGTCCGGAATTCAGTAAAACAGAGCTATGTCTTCATGGAAGTCTGCGGCGGACACACTTCGGCAATAAGACGGTTCGGTATACCATCGCTTTTGCCTCCGCAGATAAAGCTTGTTTCCGGTCCCGGTTGCCCGGTGTGCGTAACAGGTACCGGTTTCATCGATCAGGCGGTTGCCCTTTCAGGGGATCGGGGCAATATCGTGGTCACTTTTGGCGATCTTATCCGGGTTCCCGGCTCATTTTCATCACTTGAAAAAGCAAAATCGGAGGGATCTGATATCAGGATAGTTTTTTCAGGACTTGAGGCCCTTAACATTGCCAGGGAAAACCCGGGCAGGAAAGTAATATTCCTGGGAATTGGATTTGAAACCACTGCGCCGGGAACAGCAGTAACCGTTATGGAGGCTAAAAGGGAGGGTCTCTCCAATTTCAGCCTGCTGAGCGCACATAAGGTTATGCCTCCGGTGATGGAAGCCCTGATAACAGGGGGGACAAAAATTGATGGATTCATTTGTCCGGGTCATGTGGCAACGATCACTGGATCATCTGCATTTTCATTCATTCCCCGACAATACGGGATCGCATGCGTAATAACAGGTTTTGAGCCTGCTGATATCCTCCATGCAATTCTGATGCTTGTAAATCAGATAAATAATAATTTACCTAAGGTAGAGATCCAGTATACAAGAGCTGTTCTGCCTGAAGGGAATATGATAGCAAAGAATAACATCAGCAAGGTTTTTGAATATTGCGATACGGAATGGAGAGGATTCGGGATAATTCCCGGTAGCGGTCTGAAACTCTCAGACGGATACAGGGAATTTGAAGCAGGAGATGAAAGTTCCTGCGCTAAATCAACAGAGGTTACAGCTTCAGCCTGTATTTGCGGAGACATCCTGAGGGGGCTCAGGACTCCTGAAGAGTGTCCTCTTTTCGCGACGGCATGTACTCCTGAAAATCCTGAAGGGGCTTGTATGGTTTCGGTTGAAGGGGCATGTAATTCTTACTACAGATATGCTGTGAATGAATGACCGGGTTACATTGAGCCACGGAAGCGGTGGCAGGCAGATGCAGGAACTCATAGGCACTCTCTTTTTGAGAACGTTCGGCATGGATCTGCCTCTTACCGACTCGGCTGTTTTGAATGAATCAGGCACCGGGTTTGCTTTTACAACGGATTCATATGTTGTCGATCCGTTATTCTTCCCGGGCGGGAATATCGGAAAGCTTGCTGTCTGCGGCACTGTTAACGATCTGGCCGTTTCAGGAGCGGTACCTTTATATATATCCGCTGCATTTATTATTGAGGAGGGCTTTCCTGTTGCAGACCTTGAAAAAATTGCCCGATCGATGGCAGAGGAGGCTTTGAATGCCGGGGTCAGAATTGTTACGGGTGATACCAAGGTCGTCGGAAAAGGCAAATGCGACAACATGTTCATAACAACCTCCGGGATAGGCCTCATGAGGCCCGGCTTTGAACATCTGGGTAAGGCGTCCGGGGTTGCCGGGGGCGACAGGCTTATAATCAACGGCCCACTGGGAAATCATGCGGTGGCAGTTCTCGGGTCAAGGAACAACCTGAGCTTCAGCTCATCAGTGATATCCGACTGTGCATCGCTGAATCATATGATCAGCTCCCTTCTTGATGAATGCAGCGATATCCACTTCATGCGTGACCTGACCAGGGGAGGTCTGGCTTCAGTACTTAACGAGCTGGCATCAATGAGATCAGTTGGTATTGCTGTCGGGGAGTTGTCGATCCCTGTTGATGACCCGGTCAGGGGGGTATGCGAGATCCTTGGCTTTGATCCGCTTCAACTTGCTAATGAAGGAAAAGTCCTGATCGTTGCCGGTGAAAAGGTATACACCAAGGCACTTGAAATTATCAGGTCGCATCCACTCGGAAAGCAGGCTGCGGTGATAGGGGAAGTTGTCAGTGAACATAAGGGAGTAGTGGAGTTGAATACATCATCAGGCGGAAGAAGAATCCTTGAGACCCCCTCGGGAATCCTTCTTCCCCGGATTTGTTAATAATTGACTATGCACGAGATCAGGATCGCAGAGGACCTTTCGGCTATTGTGCTTGATGCAGCCAGTGATTCAAACCTGTCATCGGTCACCATGGTCAATGTCAGTTTCGGACAGATGATCCAGGTAGTGCCCGAATCATTTGAGTTTGCATTCAGGGAAGCAGTGAGGGGTACAATTGCCGAAAACTGTGAGCTGAATATTGAGATTATCAGGATAAGGTTGAAATGCGGAAACTGCGGAAACGAATTTAATGTTGACGCCGGGATTTTTGCATGTGCTGCATGCGGATCAGTCGATCCGGAAATAATTAACGGCAAGGAACTGTATGTAAAAAGTATTGAAGGAGAATAATATGGAAATAAAGATCATGAAGAATATTCTCGACCGCAATCAGAACAAGGCTGATGAGGTAAGAAGAATGTTAAAATCGAAAGGTGTAATGATGGTCAATCTGATTAGTTCACCCGGTGCAGGAAAGACAACGCTTCTGGAAAGGACCTGCGGGCATCTCAGCAGTAAGGTCCGGCTGGGAGTGATTGAAGGTGATATTACCACCGACCGCGATGCACAACGGCTTAAGAAATATGATATACCTATAGTGGTCATAAATACGGAAGGAGGCTGCCATCTCGACTCTCACAGTATCTCAAAGGTCCTGGGTTCATTCGATCTGGACAATCTTGATATCCTTTTCGTCGAGAATGTCGGCAACCTTATCTGTCCGTCGCAGTTCGATCTGGGCGAAACATTCAAGCTGGCGATCGTCAGCACTACTGAAGGCGATGACAAGCCGGCCAAATATCCGATGCTCTTCAGGGAGGCAAAAGCAGTCCTTCTCAATAAGATCGACCTGATCCCCTATACGAACTTCAATTTTGAATCGTTCAGTGCCGATCTGAGAAGCATCAATAGCGCAGTTCCGCTGTTTGAGATCTCAGCAACGCGTGGCGACGGCCTTGAGAATTGGTTTGAGTGGATATCTGAACAGATCAGGGTTCATGCCTGAGAGCAACCGATTTCACCCCGCACCCCGCACCCCGCAACCGGTTTCACCCTTCTTGTTTATTTTCATTCTAAATTAATAACAATGATAAATGTAGGCTTTTTTTAAAAAGTATTGTTATTAATTTAACACCGCTAAAATTCATATGATCATAGAATCTAAATACTTAAAAATAAATAAGATATGTATCAAACTGGAAATCTTGTCAAGGAATTATCAGAAAAACACGGCAGGACCCGCCAAAGCCTGATTCCGATACTTCAGGGCATAGTTGCGAAATATAACTACCTGACGGATGATGCAATGGTTGAAATAGCCAGGGAACTGGATATTTCAGCGGCCGAGGTATACGGGACTGCTTCATTCTATACATTTCTCGACACTACGGTAAAAGGAAAATATGTGATAAGGATTTGTAAAACAATAACATGTTCGATGAAAGGCAAAGGGGAGATCATCCAGACCCTCGAGGATATGCTGAAGATCAAGGTTGGCGAAACGACGGCGGACAAACTGTTCAGCCTTGTTGAAACAAACTGCATCGGCTGGTGTCATAAAGCCCCTGCGATCCTGATTAACGATATCCCTTACACCGAGC
>JBAVOD010000096.1:0-15829 GCA_049691735.1 Bacteroidales bacterium | reverse complement strand
GATACTCAGCGTTAGACTCTGCGAAACTCAGCGAGAAACATAGGAAGACAGAAAGCTCCTGCCAATCCGGATTCTCTGCGATACTCAGCGTTAGACTCTGCGAAACTCAGCGAGAAACATAGTAATGATCTTTATGAACCGGTGTCCCCTTTTTTCATAAATTAGAGCTGCAAAAAAATACACCAAATGGGCTTAATCCTGATCGAAAACATGGAATTCTATGCCTTTCACGGGCATTTTAAGGAAGAGCAGATAGTAGGGAACAGGTTCCTTGTTGATCTTACTATGGAAACCGATATGACAGCTCCTTCAAAGAGCGATAATCTGAAAGATGCCCTGAATTACCAGAAAGCTTATCAGATAGTTAAGGCCGAGATGGAGAAGAAGTCCCATCTTCTTGAAAATATCGCCCTGCGCATACTTAATGCCCTGTATGCCGAGATGGAAGGCATAAAAAAGGCAAAGGTGAAGGTGTCGAAGATGAATCCGCCAATGGGGGGGAAGATTGGCTCAGTGAGCGTGGTAATGGAAAGATAGCCCGGTAATCTACTCCAGGTCAAGTTCTTTTGCTATTGCCATGGCTGCGATGGTCCCGTCGGAAACTGCAGTAGTGATCTGCCTGTATTTCTTGCTGACGATATCACCTGCAGCATAAACACCCGGGATGCTGGTCATCCTGTCATCATTTGTAGCGATATAACCCCACCTGTCGAGATCGAGTTTGTCGCCAAGGAGGCCGGTGTTGGGCTTCATGCCAATGAAAATGAATATGCCGTCACTTACAAGCTTCTGTCGTTCACCGGTCTTAACATTTTCAACTTCGGTGACAATTTTATCGCCATCCTTCGAGAATGCCCTTGGCTCATTATTGTAAATGACACTGATCTTCGGATTTTTAAATGCCTTTTCCTGAGCCTGCCTGTTGGCTGTCAGGGTGTCGAACTGGTGAACGATTGTCAGCTTGCTTGCAAACCGTGTGATATATTCCGATTCTTCAACTGCCGAATTTCCTCCGCCGATTACAACCACTTCCTTACCTTCATAATATTTGGCATCGCAGGTGGCGCAATAGGAGATCCCTCTCCCTTTGAGTTCCTTTTCACCTGTTGCACCCGTAAGATGAGGGGTGGTTCCGGTTGAGATCACAATTTTCTTTGCCCTGATGGTCTCATAGTCATCAATGACTACTTCCTTTTTTTCCAGATCGACCCTTGTAATATCCACTGCGACCCTGTAGTCCACTCCGCTTTGCTTTGTCTGCTCACTCATATTGTGCGACAGCATATAGCCCGGCTGGGGCTGAATGAAGCCCGGATAGTTCGACACTTCATGGGTAATGGCAACATTGCCTCCCGGCAATCCGGGATCGATAAGGACAGTTTTTATTTTCGACTGGCCAAGATATAATCCTGCCGTTAACCCGCCCGGGCCGCCGCCAAGAATTATCACCTCAGTCTCAGTCACTTTCGGTTTAATGCCCGACTTTATCTCGCCGGCTCTTTCGGTGGTGATCATACTGTTCAGGTTGCGGATGATGTCGCTCCTTTTTATTCCTCCGTTCAACCTTGGAGCGATCTCCTTTCCGTTTCCGAAGAAAAGCAGGGTAGGGGATGACTTGATTCCAAGCTGATCGGCAAGCTCGCGGTTCTGCTGACGATAGACCTTAAGGAACCTTATTTCGTTACCATAAAGCCCCGACAGCTCATCATATTTCGATGCAAGTGCCTCGCACGGAGGACATTCGGTAGAATAGAAATCGACTATTACTTTTTCTGCCTCAAGTACTTCTTTTTCAAATTCAGGTGTTGTAATTTCCTTCATTTATGTTGTTATTTCGTTATTTCGTTATTTCGTTATTTCGCTGCCAACTGCCAAATGCCAACTGCCAACTTATTCACCCAGGTATGCCGCGAACCCCATCCCGATAAGCTCTTTGACTGGTCTGCAATCGGGAGCGCTAATGGTACCTGTCCTGTTTTTTGCAACGGATCCGCAACCACCTCCGCAGGCAAGTTGCAATGAGCAATCCCTGCATTCAGGAATTGACGCCACATCCCTTGCTTCCCATTGTCCGATGATGTCATCTTTTCGTGTAACGGAAGGATAGAATGTACCAAGCGATTCCCCTTCTTTGCCTACCGTTGCCGTACAGGAATAAATATTGCCTGTATAATCAAATGCCCACTCGGTCTTGCAGGCCGGGCAGGAATCAAATAGCGGCCCGGGAAGCTCGCCGTTTTCAGCGAGGAACCTCGAAACCGAATATGCCGGTTTATGGAATTCAAGGATATGAGGAAACTCTTTTGTGAGTTCGAAGATCTTCTCGTAGAGCGATACCCTGTCAAACAGATTGCCTGGTGATGTCTGGCAATGATGCAGCTCATAATTCCGTCCGATCTGGGTTTTGAAATGCTGATTTTTTGTCCAGCCCTTATCTATGGCGAAGCGGGCAAGATCGGGCAGACTATCAATGTTTTCCCTGTCGGCCACCATCCTCAGGTTGACATCGAACCCTGCCGCAAGTGATGCATCTATCCCTTTCACGATCTTCGAAAAGGTAGGGCCGCCTCCTTTCAGGAACCTCCGGCTGTTGTGCACATCCGCGGTCCCGTCAAGAGTAACCTGTATCTCCCTGATCCTTCCTTTCGCGAGAACAGGTATGTAATCTTCAAGGAAATACCCGTTGGTAACCACACAGTATGAAAGATCAGCTTCAGCGGCTTTTGTTGTGAAATATTCAATAAGTCTTCTCTGGGCCGGGCTGTTAAGTAACGGTTCTCCTCCAAAGATGGTGATGTATTTCCGCCTTGATGAGAATTCTTTCGCTATATAGCTGAAGAATGCATCAATTACTGAATTGTCACATGCATTGCCGGCATTCCCGTATTGATCCTGATAACAGTAAGGGCAGGCAAAGTTGCAGCTGTAATTTGCAACGAAGAATATCTGCACCTCATCTTTCTCGCGTGAATCGATAAAGTCGAGGTATTTCCTTCTGAATTCTGCCCGTTCTTCTTCTTCGTCAACAAGATAGCCCTTTTCAACTGCCTGGACAGCCAACTGACTCCGGTCCGGATCAGAGCCTTTTTTCAGTGCTGCCATTTCTATTGCCTCGTTATGGGACAGGATATCAGCCTGGCCCGACAACAGATTCACAATGAAGAAGTTCTCAGAGTTCCTGATCCTTGAAAATATATTATGACTGGAATATTTCAATTAAGCTGTATCACTATTAATATCCGGGACACATGAACTCAATCACGTACCCTTAACTGTCTTCACTTCCCGTCCCAATTTATTCTGATTGTCATGGGTCGGGTGGTGGCCGTCAGTCATGACATCCCACCACTGTTTTTGAGATTTTTGCACAGCACTGTGCCACTTTCGCTTTTACTTTTGATGCATTGTTCTTTATAACACTTTTCATTTTCTGATCAGATTATTTAACCAACAATATTTCGTTAACTGCTTTTTTAAGGTCTTCTTTCGGAAGGGCTCCCACGGTTACCTGCGGCATTCCTTTTGCGGGGATGAAGAGCAATGTAGGTAACGATGTTATCCCGAGCTTCTGTGCAAGGAGTTGTTCCTTATCGGTATCGACCCGATAGACGTTGATCTTACCCGCATATTCCTTTGCTACTTCCTCGACCAGAGGAGAAAGCTGGCGGCATGGACCGCACCAGTTGGCATAAAAATCTATTATGGCCGGTTTGGTGCCCTCATACTTCCATTCCTTGCTTGCGTCATAGTTGAAAATGAGCTTTTTAAAATTTTCGCCGGTAAGCTGCATCACAGCGTTGTCTGAGGTTGCAGCCGATACCGGTCCACCGCGGTTCTCAGCCCTGCATTCGGAGAATATCAGGGGGAGTGCGATGACCAGGAGGATGATGTTCTTTTTCATTTTTATTCTGATTTATTGTATTCTAATTTCCGTATTTTCCGGTATGTTTCTGGCCGGCAATAGTCCAGCTTGCGACGGTTATCATTCCTTTTTCGTAGGGAACGGATTCCTCAATCACTGTGACGGATTGAAATCCTGCATTCCTGACCTGCTGAAGATATTCATCGCGTGTAACGGAGCCGGCCCAGCATTCCGACACTGCAACAGGATCATCCCTGTATTCAGCCGGAACGGGACTTGTTGAATAGATGTCGCTTATGACAAACCTTCCGCCCTTTCTCAGTATTCTGAAGATCTCATTCCATACCGCCTGTTTATCTGATGAATGGTTTATGGTGCAGTTTGAGATCACCAGGTCGGCGATGCCATCGGGAAGGCCGGTCTTTTCAAGGGTACCTTTTATGAACTCTGCGTTTGTAATGCCAAGAGTGTCAGCAGTATTCCTTGCTTTCCGCAGCATTCCTTCAGAAAGATCAATCCCGTAGACGAAGCCGTTTTTTCCGACTGTTTCGGCAAGGCGCAGGACATCAGTACCGCGTCCGCTTCCCAGATCAACACAAATTTCTCCGGGGGATACCTTCGAATGGCCGATTGCTCCGCCGCACGACAGACAACAGGATGTTTCTGCAAGTTCGCTGTATCTCTTATCTATCTGAGTGTAATCCATTTTCTTTTTTTCTGTAGTTCAAAA
The DNA here is from genome assembly GCA_049691735.1 of Bacteroidales bacterium. Taxonomy (GTDB): domain Bacteria; phylum Bacteroidota; class Bacteroidia; order Bacteroidales; family VadinHA17; genus LD21. The sequence continues at coordinate 11,237 of JBAVOD010000096.1, read as the reverse complement.
ATTAACCTTTTAATAATATGTACGGTTTTACATCACACCTCATACCGCAAGCCGCACGCCCACCGGTTTCTATCTGCACCTCAGACACGGGGATCCGGTGATGAAGAAGCCAAGTAATCCGCCGGCGATTATGCTTCCGTAAGGGCTGCTTGTTATCGCACAGGTTCCCGAGGTACAACCTATAAAATAATAGTACAGGAATCCTGCAACTCCTCCTGTTACCACGCCAAGGAATGGCTTCCAGAAATACCACGAGCTGAAGAATTCCTTTACCGATTTTGGTTTTGGCGTTACTGTGCAATTCTGATCCATAAATGAGGTTTAAAATTTCGGTGCAAATATAAAAATAAAAAATATTAAATCGCAATAATATCACTTAAATCATTTTAATATCACTAATTTTTTTTAAATTTGTATCAGGAAAAGAACTGTATGGGACCAATCTTCAATAAAGAATTAACAGACGATCAGTTAAAAGAGCTTTTTTTAAGTGATGAAAAGTGTCTTGAATTTCTTGCCGGTGTAAAGTGGGAGAAAGGGTTTACGTGCAGGAAGTGCGGGAATACAAATTATTGTCCTGGCAAAACTCCTCATTCGCGACGGTGTACCAAATGCAAGACTGAAGAGTCGGCTGCAGCCGGCACTATTTTCCACAACTGCAAATTCCCGTTGAACAAGGCATTTTATATTGCGTACAACGTGTGCAAGGGCAATGAAGATATATCATCCTATGAATTTGCACGGAGGCTTTCGCTGCGTCAGATGACGTGCTGGAATTTCAGGGCCAAGATCCGGAATGCGCTCCTCGAAATGGGATCTCTCACTGAGCAGGAGAGGATGTCGATCCAGAAAATATTTCAATAGATTCACCAACCTGATGACGGAGAAGAACTTCATTTTGAAGTTGTTAAAAGCGATCAGGAACCCCTCTGCCCTGGCGGGCACCTCCCCTAAAAGGGACGGATTTACTGGTTATTGAAAAAGCTTATCTCTATTCCTTCAACTTTGCACCGGGAATCACCTCGCACCCCGCAACTCGCACCCCGATTGGCTTCACCCCTTCTTCTCCATGACTGATTTCACGATCTCGAATGTCTCATCCGAGGAAGCCTTCATCACTGTTGCTATTTTTGCAGGCATTCCACTAACCATGGCGGCACCGTTTAAGAGGGCTATGTAGGTTTTCCCGTCCTCCTTTATATAAACGGAGATCCTGCAGGGCATCATTACCGACATGATACGTTCATCGCTGAGTTCCAGCATCTGTCCGGAATATTCGGGTTTGCATATCTCGATCACCTTAACAGGTCTGACACTCTTGCCGGATTTTGCGAGAGATTGCCGGAGATCATGGACTGCCGGGATCTTCCACTGCCTTCTTTCGGATTCAGCGGTGAGGAGATCAACAGTCTCATCAAAGCCAAACTTGCTGACTTGCTCTATGACCAGTTTAATTTCAGACATTTGTTACCTGTTTTAAGATTGATTAATCATTCAAGGAATTGCATTAACAAAGATAATGAAAATGTGGACAAATCCCCTCCTCAGAGGGGCAAGGGGTGGGTCCTTAAACTTTGGCAGAAGCTTTAATCTTTCCGGTGTTTCTCGCAGAGTCCGCAGAGTCTAACGCGGAGTTCCGCAGAGACTGTGCCCCCTGCTCCCTGCTCCCTGCCCCCTGCTCTCCGCTCTTCGTTCTTCGTTCTTCGCCCTGATCTCTGTGCCCTGTGCCCTGTGCTCTGTGCCTCTTGCCCCCCGCTTTCGCTAAAGCTTCAGCGGCCAAAGCCTGCTCCCCGTCCTCGCTCTGCCCGCACCCCGCACCTCGCACCTCGCACCCCGCACCCTGGTTTCACCCCTTCTTCCCCTCTTTTTTCATCATTTCTTCATAATTAAAATTTACCTTTGTAACCATAAACACAGAAACTTGTGTACTGAAAGGCTAAGCAAAAACGTATAATATACAGCAGCACGAAAATACTTGAGTTAAAATGAAGATTTCGGGAAGAATCATATTGATCTTTATTCTGTTCCTGGTGGCCCGATATTCGGGATTTGCCCAGTCGAATACGGGGCAGGTGGATTCGCTCAAGCTGAATACACAGCAGAAGGAATCTGCGGGGAAAAATGGCATGCAGGCAAGAAACGGAAACGGCAGCACACAGAACAGGAACGGATCTGTCAAACAGATAAAATCGGGGCGTCCTGATATGACAAGGGCAAGAGGTGCCCGTCCGCCACTGATTGTGAGGCCATCGGGTTCAGGCATTCCAAAGGGTGTTGGAAAACCCGGAGGAGCCGGACGAAAAGGGGGAAGGTAATTAACATTTAACCATCTGAGAATGTCAGGATTGAGACTCCATAAAGGATTCCGGTTTATTTTGCTGCTTCTGCTGTCAGTTAACCTGTCAGCACAGAACAGCCCTCTGTCGCCTTTACCTCAAAAGGATACACTAAAGTCAGGACCGGGTGCCAGGACTCATTCACTCTATGGCGGAGCCGGATACGGAAGCAACCTTATCTATCTCGGGTCAACGATCTCGCGCAACAATCCCTACTATTACACGAATTTTACCTACTCATATAAAAACAGTCTGTATGCAGCTATAACACCGGTTAATCTGTCAGGTTTTGATCCCTGGATGGCATTTTTTATTGCTTCGGTAAGCTACAACCACGTCTTCAATTCGTGGTTCGACATTTCAACTTCAGCATACAGGTACCAGGTAGCTCCCTCGCTGAGGAACACCCTTTTCAACAACTTTACTTACGGAGATCTTACCCTTGGCTTTGACTGGAAGCTGCTTTATACAAAAGTATCAGTCACAGGCTTGCTTGCTGATGAAAACCAGTCCTACTTCCAGATCAGGAATTCAAGATACTTCCAGACTCCTGAATTCTTTAAAGGGAAGGCTGACATATCGTTCGATCCCTACGTAAACGTGCTTTTTGGTACTCTGGAGGAGATAACCACCACAACACTGCCCGACATAACAGTAGCCTCTCCGGGCCATGGATGGAGCAGGTATTATACCGGGACATCCACCATCAGTTCAACTTCACGGAAATTCGGGCCGCTCGAAGCCGACTTTGGATTACCTGTTGCCTTTAATACCAGTTTCATGACATTAGAGGCGGAGGTGGATTATATACTTCCATTCTACAACGAATCTGTCTATCCGGGTTCAAAAGGATTTGTATTCCTGTTCAGTGCATTCTTCAGGATTTTTTAATTTTGCCTCATGAATGTACTGATCGTTGAGGACGAAAAAAATCTGTCAGAAGAGCTTGTTGCTTTTCTCAAATCTGAAAAATTCCTTTGCGATGTTGCCTATTGTGGCAATGATGCATCCGAAAAGATTGCCGTAAACCTTTATGACTTCATACTGCTCGACCTCGGCCTGCCCGATTATGACGGACTTGATCTGATAAGGGAAGCCAAAAAGGCAGGGAATGAGGCATCATTCATTGTTATAACTGCCAGAGGCGCGGTCGAAGATAAAGTCAGGGGACTCGATCTGGGTGCTGATGATTACCTGGCAAAGCCATTCGCGCTGACCGAACTGCTTTCAAGGATCAATGCCGTCGCCAGAAGGAAATTCAAGATCACCAGCCAGGATATCAGCCTGGGAGAATTTGTAATGCAGGTTCAGGCAAGGAAACTTATTCATAATGAATGCGAAGTTGAACTGACAAGAAAAGAATACGACCTGCTCCAGTATCTTGTCCTCAATCATAATAAGGTACTGACCCGCCAGCAGCTTTATGAACATATATGGGGGAACATCCTTGATGATCAATACGATAGCAATTTTATCGACGTGCATATCAAGAATCTCAGAAAAAAGCTGAACAACCATGCCCCCTGTCCGTGGCTTGAAACAGCACGGGGCGTCGGGTACAGGGTGATTCTGAATCAATCGGTTATATAAAATCCGGGAATGGCCAGACTGAAGACAAAGCTTGCGTTGTTCAACCTGCTTTCGAAGCTGGTATTCACTGCAATGTTCTTTGCAGCTCTTCCCTGGGCTATTGGAAGGATCAACCTGAGGCAGGTCGATAATGATCTTATCCAGAAAAGGGAGCAGGTCATGACTCTTCTCGAACGGATAGGAATTGAGCCCTTCATCTCTTCTGATTCGGTAAATGCATTTGGAAGCTTCAATATACTTAAAGAAGAGTTCATCAGCCTCGAAAAGATAACAACCCCCGGAGACCAGAATTTTATTGAAGTGACCAACAGGCTCATTGACGATGAGGAGATATCTTACCGTGTACTTAACTATACATTCCTTGCCGATGGGCAGAAATACCTGCTGGAGATCGGCAAAAGCATGAAGAGCATCAGGGAGGCAAAAAGGAACATCAACAGTGTGATCCTTCCCTTTCTGGTATTTATCATACTCATTACCTTTATTACCGATCTTCAGTATACAAGGGTCCTTCTCAAGCCTCTCAACAGGATCACCGGGAAGTTAAAGGGGATCTCGAATCCTTCTGTTTTTGACAAAACTTCGGTAAAGACTTCAACATCAGATTTTATCAGACTTGATAATGCCCTTAAAGAGCTGATGGAGCAGCTTGACGAAGCATTCCAGAAGGAAAAGGAAATAACAGTTAATATATCTCACGAACTGCTGACACCGGTATCGGTCCTGAGGAGCAAGCTCGAAAACCTTCTTCTGAGGAACGACCTGGAGCCTGAAGTAAGCATAAAGATAGAAGAATCGCTTATGACCCTTCACCGCCTTCAGAGCCTGGTAAGTTCCCTTCTGCTCATCGCCCGTATAGAAAGCCGGCAGTATCTGCGCGAAGACTCATTTGATATTTCACCACTGCTGAAAGAAATAGCTGAGGAGCTCGATCCCATAGCGGCCGACAAGGAGATCGGCATCAAAACCGATCTGATGGCGGACCTTCATTTCAGTGAAGCAAACAGGTCGCTTATCTTCTCGATGTTCTATAATGTTGTAAATAATGCCGTGAAGCATACCGCGGGAAAAGGCGAAGTAAAGATTAAAACTCAGATGGTCCACAGGAGATTTGAGGTCGTGGTATCGGATAACGGAAAGGGAATGACAATAGAACAGATCGATAATCTTTTTTCCCGGTTCAAATCGAGGATTAACAGAAATGAAGACGGTACAGGTATTGGTCTTGCAATAACAAAAACTATTGCTGATTTTCACAGCATTGCGATCTCAGTTACCTCTCATCTAAATAAGGGCACAATTTTTTCATTTCTATTCCCTGAATAGGGCTAAAATCCTTTCTCGCAACTGAAGCCGGAAGCCGGAAGCCGGAAGCCGGAAGCAAGAGCGGAAAGGCCCAGCATCTATGTAGGAAACTACGTAGCTTACTACATAGATACAAGAGGATGAATATGTTAAGTTTCCCCTCACTTTTTCAATAAAGCTAACTTTATGTCCTCAACTGAAAAGGATGCAGCGAAGCAATCCCCTTGGAGGGCTCCCAAAAGTTACCCGACCTATAAATAAGGTAATAAGGTAATAAGGTTGTAAGATTATATTTATACGATTTTTTCTACTAAGGTTGAAGATAAAAATAAGGTTAAAAATGTCAATTCAATAGATTGATATTCTATTTATTACAGATCATCTTTCTTCTCTGTCCGGCCCACCCTTCCCAGTCAGGATTCCGTTCCCAGCATTCGATGATTTCAGAAATAACCTTATTTTCTTTTAACACCTTAGTAGAGAAAATGACGCAAAAGGTCCCCCGACCTTATTACCTTATTTCGGGCCTTCCCGTTCAGGATTCCGTTCCCTGTATTCGATGATTTCTGAAATAACCTTATTCAAGTTTCACAAATATTTAATACCCATATAATCAATTTGTTAATTTTGCCAACTTCCTTTTTGTTGCCCCTCTAAATCTCCTCATTAGTTGTTACAATAGGCCTCCCGCCCCAATTGGGGAGGGCCGGGGAGGGGCAGTTAAAAGGTATCGGAAATCATTTTGAGGGATTGCGAAACTTAAATAGATTATTTTTTTGGGCTTCATCAAAAATTCATAATTGACGTTATATTTTTAGTGCTTAACAGTTAAACAACTTAAAGTGTAACGATATGAAAAGAACAGTGCTGATTATTCTAGCTGCAGTTTCAATACTACTGATGCCAGGTTGCAATAAATCATCCTACGACGGTCCGGGAAAGCTGATCATAAAAGTAACAGATGCGCCATTCCCTTTCAGTTCCATTGAATCTGCCACAGTAACTATTAACAAGGTTGAGATCCGTAAGGCAGGTGACGGAGTGCCCGATGGCAATCCCTTTATCGTGGTATCGACCGAACCAAAAACATTCGATCTTCTTGATCTGAGGAACGGGCTTGTTGAGGAACTTGTCAATCTTGAGATTCCCCAGGGCAGCTATGATCTCATCAGGCTGTATGTTGATGAGGCAGGCCTTAAGGTCAAGGATGGAGGTGATTATAGCGTAAAAGTGCCAAGTGGCCAGCAGACGGGAATTAAGCTATTTATAGAGCCGGCCCTCATTGTTGCCGGAGGTCTGACCTCGGAGGTATTGCTCGATTTTGATCTTTCGAACTCATTTGTCATGCGTGGCAACCCAGACTCACCTCACGGTATTAACGGATTCATTTTCAAACCGGTCGTCAGAGTAGTGAACGCCAGCACCGCAGGCACTCTCGAAGGTATGGTCACCGACAATCTGGAAGTGAATGTTGATTCAGCATCAGTATGGGTAAAGAAGGATACGATAGTTGCTTCAACCATGGCTGACTCGCTGGGGAAATACACGATCATCGGTCTTCCTGCCGGCACTTATTCGGTATTCGCTGCCAGAGAAAACTATGATACGGTGCAGGTTGACGGAGTAGACATTGTCGCAGGCAATAAAACAATCCTTGATTTAATTCTCACACCAAAAAAATAACAATCTGCAATCAATGCTGACAAAAAGAGGGTGCTTCACAAGAGGCACCCTCTTTTTCTTTTCACCCACGGTGCATTTTGTGGCAGATAAGCTCAAAGTCCCCCTCCTGCGCCTCTGCGTAGCCGCTAGTGTCTCCGCTGAAGCTTCGGCGACACGCGGACGGCGTAGCAAGGTGGGGGATTTAGGGGTTTAAAGAAGGGGAAATGTTTTATTATACGATCAGATTCGCCACAAAACTCTCATTAATTGTTATATTCGTGTAATTGATCACTATTGTTTAATTAAAAACCCACAGGATGTATACAGCAATTCTGATGGCCCTTCTGGCACTGGCTGCTTTCATGATTTACAAGGGATTTATCGCAAAAAGGAAATTAATGCTCAGCGGGGGTATTCTCCTCGTGGTATCCACGGCAGCATTTTTCTGGATTATGGGATTCTGGGGTGACCTGTTATGGTTCAGGCAGCTGGGTTATAATGAACGTTTCTGGACTTTATGGCTGTCGCAGGCCGGGTTATTCCTTGGCGGTTTCATTGTGAGCGGCCTGCTTGTTTTTCTTCTCACTTTCAGTCTGAAAAAAGACGCAGGGTCGATAAGATGGCTGGCGATAATCTTTGCAGCGCTGATTGGCGGGATCATGTGGTGGCAGAACTGGGAGGTCTTTCTCAAGTTTTTCAACCGTGTTCCCACAGACTTAACTGAGCCTGTCCTGAATAAGACAACAGGATTCTATATGTTTGTATATCCGATGCTTAGGATACTGTACACTACCTTGCTTTATCCTGGTCTTATAGCCCTGGCAACCAATCTGTTGCCGGTAGTACAACCATCCGCGGAGGGCAACGGGACCTACAGGATAGTTCTGGGCACACCGCTGCGGAACGCGATATTTATAAGTACGGGTGTTGTTCTTATAATTCTTGGATTCGGAAAATACCTGAACCGTTTCGGACTTTTCTTTTCAAAACACGGTGTTGTATTCGGTCCCGGCTGGGCCGACGTTCATGTCAGGCTTCCATTATTTACTGTGGTTTCAGTATTAACGATCCTTATCGGTATAATTATGTTCATCCCCCCGGTCAGGGGACGGATCGTGGGAAGGATGATCAGCAGAAAGTTTTATCAGGGGATCCTGCCGTTGTTCATTTTACCGGGAGCTGTTGCGGTCATCTGGTTCCTGCTCCTGGGTGTGGTACCTCCGCTTTTCCAGTCGCTGAAGGTGGAGCCGAATGAGCTTTCGCTCGAAAAACCGTACCTGGCGAACAATATTGAATTCAGCCGGCAGGGATTTGATCTCGCCAAGACGGAGCTTAAGGAATTTTCGGTGTCGGAGCCATTTACGCGTGAGGATATCACACAGAATCCGGGGATATTTTCAAATATCAGGCTGTGGGATTACAGGGCTCTGGATGATGTATTCAAACAATTCCAGGAAATAAGGCTGTATTATAAATTCAACGATGTAGATATCGACAGGTATCATATTAACGGCGATTACCGCGAAGTTATGCTCTCGGCGCGCGAAATGGATCCGGGCAGCCTTCCGCTGAGCAGTCAGACATTCGTAAACACTCACTTTCTATATACGCATGGTTTTGGTATTGTCCTAACACCTGTAAATGAATTCACTCCCGGGGGACTGCCCGATCTGCTGATAAAGAATATTCCCCCGGTAAGTACATATCCTGATCTCGAAGTAAAGCAGCCGGCGATCTATTACGGAGAGATCACGAATAATTATGTGGTCGCAAATTCAAAAGAGCAGGAGTTTGATTATCCTGCCGGGGAGAACAATATTTACACCCATTATGAGGGCAACGGAGGTGTTCAACTGTCGAATTTCTGGAGAAGGCTGATATATGGTTGGAAAATGGGAGGAACGCAATTCCTCCTTACAAGCTATATTACGCATGATGCAAGGATCATGTTCCATCGTCAGATAGTTGACCGGGTGAAGACCCTGGCTCCTTTTTTATATTTCGACGTCGATCCGTACATAGTGCTTGATAAGGGGAGCCTGTACTGGATAATTGATGCTTATACAACCACGAAGTATTACCCCTATAGTGAACCATTTGCTTCGGCGGAAAATATCGGTTATACTGCCTTGAACAACCAGCAAAATCTCAGCAATCAGATATCCACTTACCTTAATGGTAAATCATACCTCCGGAATTCTGTCAAGATCGTCATTAACGCCTATTCGGGGCAGGTTGAATTTTATATTTACGATGAAAAGGATCCTCTTATCCAGGTATATGACAGGATATTCCCGGGGCTTTTCAGGAAAAAATCGGAGATGTCCGAAGGGCTGGTCGAGCACGTAAGGTTTCCTTCGGATATGTTACTGGCGCAGGGGCTTGTATACGCCAAATATCACATGACCGATCCCGAAGTATTTTATAACCAGGAAGACCTGTGGGTGAGGGCGACAGAGAAGTACTACAGTAGTGTTCAGGCAGTAGAGCCGTATTATATTATGTGGGAGAAGCCTGATTCGCACAAGCTGGAGTTTATACTGATGCTTCCTTTTACTCCCAAGGGCAAGCAGGTGCTGGTCGGATGGCTGGCCGGACTGTGCGATGATGGGGATTACGGACGTCTCATGGCATTTGAGTTCCCTAAAGAAAAGATGGTACTGGGGACTCAGCAGATGGAGACAAAGATCGATCAGGACAGTTATCTTTCGGGTCAGCTTTCGTTATGGGACCAGCATGGGTCGAGTGTCATAAGGGGGAATGTGCTGGTAATACCTCTTGAGAAAACGATCCTGTACGTTGAGCCTATATATCTGCAATCGCAGACGGCCGCATATCCCGAGTTACGTATTGTAACGATCATGAATGAAGACAAGCTGGCTTATGCGACAACGTTTGATGAAGCCATCAATAATTTTTTCAGTTCCCAGGGTGGGCAGCAGCAGCAGGCTATTTCGACGCAGAACATGCCGGTTCCGGCTGAGGATCTTAATGAATTGATAAAGCAGGCGAACAAGGCGTTTGAGGATTATCTTCAGTACATGGAGCAGAAGCGGTTCAATGATGCCGGGAGTGCGCTCAGCCGGTTACAGCAGGCTCTGCAGCAGTTATCGGACAGGAGCGGAGGCAAGTAGCAGAGCGGGGGGCTGGGAGCCAACCTTCGCTACGCTTCGGCTGGTAAAACAGGGAGCAGGGAGCGCAGGGCACCTGCCTCCGCTAAAGCTACAGCAGACAAAGCAGGGCTCAGGGCAAAAGCGGTAAGCGGTAAGCGGTATTCGGTAATCGGTAATCGGTGATCGGTGATCGGTAATCGGTGATCGGTAATCGGTAAGAAGTAATATTTAGCCTTGGTTTTCCCCGCACCCCGCAACCTCGCACCCCGCACCTGGTTTCCTGTGGTTTTCCCCGCAACCCGTAACCCGCAACCCGCACCCATTCTTCCCCGCAACCCGCAACCCGCACCTCGCACCTGTTCTTCCCCGAAACATCTAAACCACCACTTCAGGAACTTTCTTTTTGGCAAGAAGCAGCACTGCGCAGCATATGACCACCAGGATGCTGAGCAGTTTAAAGAGCGCATTCATTGAAAGCAGTTCGGGGAAGCCGAATTTAATTATTGAGAGAGTCATTCCGATAAGGGGAAGGATGAGTCCAAGGTAGACAGGATACTGTTTTGAGGTAAACAGAAGAAATCCTGTAATTCCGTAGATTATCCCGAAGATCATTATGCCGATCATGCCGGGTTCGCCGGGTGACAGAAGGTAGGTATAAACGTGTAACACTCCGGTTACAATAAGGAGAATAGCTGCGATTGGACGGATTGTTTTCATAGGGTTGGATTGATGAGGTTTAAGTTCTGATAGCAAGATATTCAATTTAAGGACAGGAGTCAAGTTTTTTATGCCGGAAGACCGAAGACCGGAGCCGGAAGAAGGAGGAATTCGCTATAAGGGATACTTAAGCGATCAGAAGGTTGCTTCGTCTCCGCCAGCGATACCAATCAGGAGGCGGATCCTCGCAATGACTGGAGATCCTATTGGGGTTCTCTTCGGAAAAAAATGATATCATTTTGATATCATTTTGATATCATTTTAGTATCATTTTGATATCATTTTGATATCACTGCACGAATTCCACTTCTTTTTTTCTCGCAGAGGTATCCACAGAGTTTAACGCAGATTTTCGCAGAGGGTTGATCCATTTCTGGTACCCACCCCGCACCCCGCAACTCGCACCTTCTTGCCCTGTGCTTCCTGCCCCCCGCTCCCTGCTCCCTGCCCCCTGCTCCCTGCCCGGTTTTCCCCGCACCCCGCATCCCGCACCCGGTCTTCCCCCCCCCCGCAC
>JBAVOD010000095.1:0-5661 GCA_049691735.1 Bacteroidales bacterium | reverse complement strand
CCCCATTGTCCGAAGTTCTCATCCGCATCCTCACTGAATAATCCCAGATGGTTTGAAGCTTTTTGCAGGCTGGAAATAATTTCAAGGGCCTTGTCGGTCATACCTGTTGCAGCAAGCGCTTCAGCATACCAGAAGCCGCACAGGACAAAGGAGTTGCGTGCTTCGCCAAGATCATCGTGCAAATATCTGTAGAATAAGATGTTGTTTTTGATGAGTACTTTTTCATGAGCTTTGAGATGCTCTTTTGCCCTGTCGCCGGCCGGATCGAGGTAATTCATTATAATCAGCTGAAGATTTGCGGCATCCATCTGCCTGCTGTCGACCGATTGCATATATGCGCCTACGGATTTGTCGTAGCATCTTTCAACATACTTTACTGCCCGTTCTGATAAAGATTCTGCCTTCCTGACTATGCGGGATTTCCCGATTACTTTGCCTATCCTGGCTGCAGACTTGCATCCGGCCCAGTGGAAAAGGTAGGTATAGCAGTGATACTGGTTCGTGATGCCAAATTCCCATAAACCGGAATCAGGCACATCCATATTTTCAGCAATCCGGTCAAGTAACCAGGTTGTTATCGAAGCAGCCCGTTTATTATCAATATAGCTTAACCTGCGATCAACAAAAAGAGGTAATAAAGTGACAAGGAGCTGACCGTAAGTATCATTCTGGATCTGGTACTTTGCATTATTCCCTATCCTCACAGGAAGGTTGTTCCGGTATCCCTCAAGCATTATGATCTTTTCATCCGGAACCCGTTCGCCCGATATGGTGTACAGCGGCTTAACAGATTGCTTTTCATTGATCATCACGTTCTGGATGTATGCAAAATACTTCTCAAGTTCTTCGAAATGACCTATGTTATCGAAAGCGTTCAGGGTGTAATAAGTGTCGCGCATCCAGCAGTAACGGTAATCCCAGTTCCGGTGAGCCTGATCGGATTCAGGGAGGCTGGTTGTCCCTGAAGCAATAACAGCGCCTGTATCCTCATACTGATGAAGTTTAAGGACAAGTGCCGAGCGTATCACCTCTTCCTGGAAAATGTTCGGGATCGAGGTTGACTTTACCCAGTTTATCCAGTATGCTGTCGTTCTTGAAAGGAAGAGCTCAGCAGTTTCGGCAAGCGGTGCCTCAAGAGGGACACCATATGTAAAAACAATATAATGCGTTTCATTCAAAAGGAACGGCTGGTCACTTGAGATATATGTAAGCGGGATATCGCAGGTCAGCCTTACCATGGCGCTCAGGTTAAGATACCTGATATGATTGCTGCCTGTAACAGTTTCAGGAGTGATCTTGCCGTAATCGTCAACAGGACGGCATGTTACTTTGATAAATGGTTCTCCGTCGATGAGTTCGATCTTTCTGAAGAGCATCAATGGCTTGAAATACCGGTCGTACTGGTAGAACCTTGGTGCAAAATCTATTACCCTGAACCTGCCCTCGTCGAGTTCAAATTCGGTAGCAAGAATGTTTGTGTTCTTAAGATAATACTGGCGGGAAGTGTATTTCCGGCTTTGCGGCTTAATGCTGAACTCGCCTCCTTTCATGCTGTCAAGCAGTGATCCGAAAATGAAACTGCTGTCGAACCGTGGCAGGCACAGCCATCTGACGTCAGCATCGGTATCAATATACGCCAGATAGGAACAGTTGCCGATTACTCCTAAATTGTACCTGTTCATTGTATTATTTTTATTTTTCAGCCCTGGATTGACGCCATATTCCTTATTATATCAGCAGCCCACGAATAAATATTGTGTTCCACAATCCTCTGCCTCATGCTTTTCATTCTTCTTCTCTGTTCCTCATGCGGCATTTCGAGCGCCGTCTTTATTGCATCTGCTGTCTTTTCGATGTCATACGGGTTAATTACCAGGGCTCCTGTAAGTTCCTGGGACGCTCCGGCAAACCGGCTCAGTATTAGGACTCCGTCATTAAAGTTCCGTGCGGCGATGAATTCTTTGGAGACAAGATTCATCCCATCGTGTAGTGAAGAAACCATGCAGAAGTTCGCTGAAGCATAATAGGGAGCTATCTCCTGGTGGCTATGGTGGCGTTTCAGGAAGATTATAGGTTTCCAGTTCTTTGATTTGAATCGCTGGTTTATTCTCTCCGCTTCCTTTTCAACGGCAAGAATGGTGTCGGAATAACTCTTTATAAAGGTCCTGCTGGGTGCCCCGATCTGAACAAATGTGAATCTTCCCCTGTACGACTGATATTTGTCAAGGAAACGTTCAATTGCCAGGAATTTTTCCAGGATCCCCTTGGTATAATCGATCCTGTCAACGCCAATTCCCATATGGGTAGCTTTTACCCCGTGAATACGCAGCAGATCAGGTATTTTTATTTTCTGACCGTTGTTGTCTAAATCCTTTAATGTGAATGCAATGCTTATTGGAAATGGTTTGACAAAGGTTGTTTTGCCTGCCATTTTTACGGAATAGTTATCATACAGGACCCTTGATTCCAGGACCCTGTTCACTGTTTCAAGGAAATGGTTACAATGGTACTGAGTGTGAAACCCGATCAGGTTTGCTCCCAGCATACCTCTGAGTATATCGGTCTGCCACGGGCATATTCCGAATGATTCGGGGTTTGGCCAGGGTATATGCCAGAAGATAGCGATATGAGCTTCGGGTTTTTCCTTTCTTATCAATCCGGGAAGCAGGGCAAAATGATAATCCTGTATAAGTATGAAAGGATGGTCATCGCCGGCAGTCTCCTGAATTACTGCTTTTGCATATTTTTCGTTAACCTTTTTGAAATAATCCCAATCTTCCCTCCTGAATATAGGCCTGGTATGAGCAATATGGCAAAGGGGCCAGAGGCCCTCATTTGAGAAACCGTAATAGAAGTGGTCCTCATCTTCTTTTGTAAGCCATATTCTCCTGAGTGTATACTGAGGCGATTCGGGAGGCACCGGCAGTTTATCGTTGCTGTCGACCATTTCCTTATCGGCGTCGCCTGTTCCTGACGCTATCCAGAGGCCGCCGCAGGCTTTAAGGATAGGTTCCATGGCGGTGATCAGGCCGCTTGCAGGAACAATGCATTTTATATCCTTTCCATCGTGGAGATGCATATAAGGCTCACGGTTCGAAACAATGATCATCTTACGGTCCCGCAAAAGGTTAGTCACCTCTACCTTCAGCCTCTCAGGGGTCCATATTGCTTCCGAGCTTGTTCTGAGTCTTGCCTCCTCCTCAGCTATTGCCTTTGCTTCGGTCATTTCCCTTGCAATGTGTGCAATCTCAGTGTAAAGAGGTCCCAGAAAGCCCGAACGGGGCGGATCCTGCTGCAGCTGGTCGGCATTTCCAAACCTCACAGATCTGATCCAGTCGACAACCTTCTGTATTGGCCTCAGTATACCCCACCGGATTATCAGAAGGGTAAAGGATGAAATGAGCAGGGCCTGAACAAACCATCTCAGGAAATTGCGAAGCCATATCCTTTCAATCGTAGACTGTATATAACCGGCATCAGCAAAAACCAGTAATGCAGCCTCTGAATCTTTATCCGGCCTTAAACGCCTGATATAGCTAAAGAGGTGGGTCTTCCCGATCCTGGTGAAATGGCCTCTTGCCACTCCTGTCGACAAAACGCTGCCGACCTGGGGGAGTGTCTGATTTAAAAACGCTTTCCCGGCTTTATTGAAAATAATGCTATCGTTCCCGAAATAAACAGCTATGCCGGCAAGTTCATATTTGTTGCACAGACTATCAATCCGGTGTTCTGCGTCCCCGGGTGATTCAGTGATAAAGGAAATTAAATCGCGGCCGACAAGGTCATCGGTAGTTCGGTCCACTCTTAATTCCAGATCATTCCTGAGGGTATCCCTTTCATTTGAGATCTGTACGACTGTAAAGACCGAAGCCACAATACCTACACCAAGAATAACCGATAAGATAAGGGCCAGATTTATTTTCATCCGGGAAGCTGTTTAAGTATACTGATGACATTGTTTACATCGTCTACCTGGTAAGCTGCAGATGTCATTCCATTACCTACCTTTATTGTGACTGCATTGTCAAAACCTGCAAGATATTCAAACATGTCTTCATCTGTTTTATCATCTCCGATGCAAAGTACGCAGTCATAGCAGTTTACATCGGTCAATTGTTGAACGGCATGAGCTTTGCCAGTTTCCCCCGTTATCACTTCAACCGCCATGTTTCCGTCAAGAACCCTGAGCTTGTATTCCTTTACTGTGTTTCCAATCCTATCGATAAGCTTTGTGGCACAATTCCTTCCTGCGATGTATTCACTGTTCCTGTAGTGCCAGACAAGCGAAAATTTCTTTTCCTCAATGAATGATCCGGAGCATTCCCTGACTGCATCTTCGAAGGCTGGCATTATTCCGGACTTCCATGAAGTGCCGGCATTCAACTGGTAAACCCATTCCCCGTTCATCTTTCTGATCGCACCATGTTCGGCAATGATAGTAACAGGCATGTGCCCGACGAACTTTTCAATATCCTCATGTTTCCTGCCGGTAACAATAACAACGCGTGTACACCTGGTGCTTGAAAGTTTTTCAATTACATCGAGCAACTGATCCGACGGGACAGCGTCTCCGGGATGCACTGCAAAGTCCACAAGTGTTCCGTCATAGTCGAGAAGCAAAAGCCTGCGAGTTGCTTTCTTTATCCTGTCTATTACTTCGTCCGGTACCATCTTCTTTAATTGATAAAGGGTATTTACCAGGATAAATGATCCATCCTTGTATAACATTTCCAGATCACTGATTTCCTGCAATTTGTACAAGCTTTAATCGTTCATGCACAAATATAACAAATTACAGGCGATTTGGGTTCGGATTTCCGGCAGATTGTCCATAATGCAGTATATGCGGAGCTAAGTGTTCATGATATTTTGAGATGAAAATAAAGTGATCAATGTGTCTGACCATTTTACGGTCCCGGATTGTTAATCTCCTGAAGACCTAAGCAACAATGTCATGTCAAACACCTGCAAGGCAACAGCACAGGAGCTCCTTTCAATGGCCGGGATAAAGATCAATGGAGATGCCCCCTGGGATATACAGGTACATAATGATGACTTTTACAGGAGAGCAATTACCCGGGGTGAACTGGGGATTGGTGAGTCGTATATGGATGGCTGGTGGGATTCCGAAAGTATCGATGAGCTGATCTGCAGAATCCTGAGAGCGAGGCTTGATGAAAAGATCAGGACTGACCTGCTCCTGGCATTAAAGATATTGTCAGTCCGCTTTTTTAACCTGCAGTCAAGTCACAGGGCGTTCATTGTGGGAGAAAAACATTATGACCTTGGGAACGACCTGTTCAGAAACATGCTTGACTTAAGGATGAACTACAGTTGCGCCTACTGGAAAAAGGCTTCAGATCTTGATCAGGCCCAGGAAAATAAGCTTGATCTGATCTGCCGGAAAATCATGTTAAAACCGGGGATGCGTGTTCTCGATATCGGATGCGGCTGGGGAGCTTTTGCCAGGCATGCCTCCGAAAAACACGGAGCTGAGGTTGTCGGGATCACGGTTTCAAAGCAGCAGGCCGGGCTTGCCACCGAACTTTGCAGCGGCCTTCCGGTGGAAATCAGGCTGCAGGACTACCGCGACCTTGACGGGAAGTTTGACAGGATCGTAAGCGTGGGCATGTTTGAGCACGTAGGTTATAAAAACTACAG
>JBAVOD010000094.1:0-4951 GCA_049691735.1 Bacteroidales bacterium | reverse complement strand
TTGGTCAGTTTTCCATCTTTCCAATCAATATTGACTTCGAATCCGCCTCTTGCCCTCAGTCCGGTTACTGATCCGTCTTTCCAGCTTACTGGTAAAGCAGGCAGCAAGGATATTTCTCCTGCATGGCTTTGCAACAGGCATTCAGCAACTCCTGCCGTATATCCGAAATTAGCATCCGACTGGTTACTTCCCGGGTTATGCAGATTATTTCCGATTCCTCCTCCCGGCATAAAATAATTCCTGGTTCCTCCCCGCGGACTGGAAACGCGGAAGAATTGATTGATAGTCGAATCTGCTCTTACCCCATTTTCAAGTCTGGCCCAGTCGCAAATATCCCATGCGCTGTTCCACCCCAACCTTGCCTGCCGGGGTTCCAGCCACTTTTGTATTGCAGCTGCAATTTCAGGATTTCCTCTTACTGTTATTGAGTTGCCGGGGTAGAAGCCAAAGTTTGCCGACATATTATGACCTTCATTGCCTCTTATCCAGTCCTCAATCCATACCTGGAGAAGACCGTCTTTACCTATCTGATAGGGAGGTATCTTTTCAAGGGCTTCGGCAAGTTTAGCACTGAACTCCTGGTCGACATTCAGTATTTTTCCAGCTTCAATGCAATGCGGAAACAGATCCCTGATCAAACCGATATTCATTGTGGTAGATGAAGCCAGGAATGCCTCTTCTGCTCCCTCCTTTACAAAGAAGCCCTGTTCGGGAGATATAGAAAATGGAATGACCAGGTAGTTATGTTTGGGTTCAATGGTCATTATATCCATAAGGAACTGAGCTGAGCCTTTCATTATCGGATAGTATTCTTTCAGGAATTCAATATCCCCGGTATAAAGATAATGTTCCCAGATATGCTGACACAGCCATACTCCACCGACCGGCCACATTCCGTAACGTGCCGCATCCACCGGTGCGGTACCCCTCCAGAGATCGGTATTATGATGAGCCACCCAGCCTCCGGCATTATAGTAGCTCTTTGCAGTCTCTGCCCCATTCTCAGCCAGATCCTTAATCATGTGAAACAGGGGTATATGAGTTTCCGAAAGGTTTGTTACCTCAGCCGGCCAGTAATTCATCTCGGTATTGATGTTAATGGTATACTTGCTTCCCCAGTTAGGAAGGAGATCCTGATTCCATCGTGCCTGAAGATTTGCCGGTTCACTCCCCGTCCTGCTGCTTGAAACCAGGATATAACGTCCAAACTGAAATAATTTAGCAAGAAGCTCCTGATCGGGGCGACCTTTCTTAAGATCCGCAATTCTCTCATCTGTCGGTCTTTCGTTCATCACAGGGTCACCAATTTTAAGATGTACCCTGCCCATCAGTCCTGTAAAATCGGCCAGATGAGTATTTTTCAGTGTATTAAAATCTTTGCCACTGACTCCCGTAAGAACCTTTTCACAGGCTGCAGCCGGATCTCCGCTTATATCCTTATAATTTACAAAACTTGTTGCAGATGTAAGGATAAAAGTCACTGAATTGGCATTGGTAACAATTAAACTTGAATCGGTTGCCATCAGGGTTCCTTTTTCAGGCAGGGCAACGATGTCTGTCTGAAACCTGAGACCAGTTCCGTCAACTTTTGCAATAAGCCAGGATTCGGTTTTGGGAAGGTATCTCCATGTTCCATTTATGCTTAAGCGGTTGTCTTTTGCTATTGTTTCCCCGGGAAAGGGACTCTTTAACTTTGCCTCAACAGTTACCCGGCCCGGTTTGTCAGCTGACACCTTCATGACCATCACATGGTCGGGATATGACATAAATACTTCCCTGGTCATTTTCACATCACCATCTTTGTAACTCACTTTAACGATGCCCGTTTCCATGTCCAGTTCGCGATAGTAATCCTTTATTGAATCTCCTGTATTAAAATTTAGAAGAAGATCACCTATCGGCTCGTAAGCTTGCTGTGCGACGGGCTTTCCATAGAAGTGCTCATCAGTCATTTTTTCAGCCTCCTTGAATTTATCGGCAAAAACAAGATCTTTAATCTTGCCGAAGTACTTATTTGCATCGGGATCATTATAATCGTGGGGTCTTCCCGACCAGAATGTAGATTCATTCAGGGCAATCCTTTCATTTTGTACTCTTCCGAATACATTTCCACCCATGTAACCATTCCCGATAAACAGTCCGTCAAGCCAGACATTTCCGGCAGGCTTATCATACCAGACCACCATCTCCTTCGAATCAGACGGGTTTTTATTAAAAGAAGTACATGATGCGAGTAACGTTAAAATTGCTGTTAACACAACATACAGTGAATTTATAGCAGATTTGTTTCCAGTCATGATAATATATGATTTTGATTTGTGTAAATATAATAGTCTCTTTTGTGTTAATCTTCCTGAGTACCTGCAACCATCCGAAGAAGGCCCGGTTTATTCTCTATTGCAAGAAACATCGGGCAATAAATTAAGGAAATCACATTTTTTACGTAATATTGTCAGGCTGATACCCCTTAAAACAAACTATGATCTGGTTTTCAGGATTTAAATATACTCAATAATTATTAAATATTTAAAACGGCAGCCTTTACAATTTTCAAATTTTTGGTTTCGGGAAATCACAAAATACCACATAGTAAAACACACGATGCTTATTCTACTTATTTTGACGAATTACAATTAAAACAGCAGGTTATGAATTCAATAAAAAAGGTATTCTTTTTAATAAGCATACTTTGCTTATTTAACAAGTGCGGGATTCAAAAAAGTAATTCTGATTCCATTTCGGTCAATAGTCCGGACGGGAAAATTCTTGTTGAAATATACAAAGATTCTGATTCGAAGCTTTTATACAAAGTTGAGGCCAATGGCAAGCCGGTAATTACTCCTTCACGACTTGGAATTATAAGCGATAGTATTGATCTGGGTTCAAATATCAGGTTCGGATCTGTTGAATCGGGCAAGACAGATGAAACATACTCGGTTTTTGGTGTTCATAATAAAGCAGTTAATCGTTGTAATACGAAAACTGTTGAAATTAAGACCGGAGAAGAAAACTGGCTCCTCGACATACGCGCATACAATGATGGAGTTGCCGTTCGTAGCCGTCTGGCTGCCCGACCGAACCGTCATATCCAGGGGGAAGCCACAGAATGGGAAGTACCGTCGAAAACTTTATACTGGTATCAGACTGAACTCGGTTCCTACGAAGGAACATTTTCAAAAGTCATGACTGACACTCTTGCTTCCGGTCAAATTATTGGATTACCTGTGACTGCATTATTGCCTTCAGGTAATTATGCATTGTTAACGGAAGCCAATCTGGTGGATTATTCCGATTTGGCAGTAAAATCATCCGATGGAGGAAAATTAACAGCATTCTTCCATGCCGAAGAGGGGGGATGGAACACAGATGACGAAGTTATTCAGCCATGGAGAGTGACCCTTATTGCGAATGATCTGAACGGCCTGGTCAATAGTGATCTGATACGAAATCTTTGTCCACCACCGTCTTCCGACCTGATAAATGCAGACTGGATAAAACCGGGTCGTGTTGCATGGAACTGGTGGTCAACACCCAGGCTGGTATATAACCAGCAGCATCAATGGGTTGACTGGGCAAAACAATTAGGCTTTGAGTATTACCTGATTGATGCCGGATGGACACAATGGAAAGAAGGTAATATGAATGCATGGGATTGTCTTACAGAGGTAGTCAGCTATGCAAAGTCAGCCGGAGTCGATATCTGGATTTGGGTTCATTCACAGGAAGTTACTAAAGAAGAGGACCGGAAAATGATATTTGAAAATGCGGTAAAAGCTGGCGTTTCGGGTATCAAAATCGATTTTGTCCCGAAATGTTCCCGCGAATGGTCAAACTGGTACGATGCAACTTTACGGGAGGCTGCAAAAAATAAGCTTATGATAGATTTCCATGGAGCCGTAAAACCAACAGGACGTGAACGCACATGGCCCAATGAACTGACCCGTGAGGCTGTCAGAGGACATGAGTATCATATTACAAGGTATAATCGGATACTGACACCTGACCATGATTGTATTTTGCCGTTTAACCGCTTTGTCCAGGGATTTGCCGATTACACTCCGACTGTATTTAATCCGTCCGAATTGCTCGGATATACCTGGCCCCGCGAAATTGCACAGGCAATTGTGTTTACGTCACCATTTCTTTGTTTTGCCGATCACCCTGAAAATTATTTGAAAAATCCGGCAATAAATATTGTAAAGGCTATTCCTTCAACCTGGGACGAGACTATTGTCCTTCAGGCCAGTGAATTAGGTAAATGTGCTGCCTTTGCCCGGCGCAGCGGAACCACATGGTTTATTGGGATAATAAATGGCGATGAAAGAAAAAATATTGATATTCCCCTGGATTTTTTGCCTGCAGGCACTTATATGATGACTGCCTTTGAGGATGATCCGGATCGGGCTGATGGTATTACTCAACACGTAAGTACGATCAGCAAATCTGACAGTTTAAATTTAATAATAAGGCCTAAAGGAGGATTTGCAGCGGAATTGACCACAATATAAGTAATTCTGAACCTCAGTTTGTCGTTGTTCAGATCAATTTACATTGCCATCCTGCTGTCTTGCTCTTCGCCGCCTCTTGAGAGGTCGACTCCGTCGTTTTTAAGTACTTCCTGGATTTTCTTTACCTCCAGCTCCCTGGGAACCTTCTTCAACTTATATGATAGAGCTGCAGCAACACCTACAGCATGGCCTGTTGCAAAACAATTACCCATGCTCTTTCCGGCAGATAATCCTGCATGGTCTGTCGAAATGCAGCGTCCGGCCGCAAGGAGTCCGTCTATCTTTTCCGGTACGATTGCGCGGTAAGGGACCTGGTGTATCTTCATCTGGCTCATTTTCACGTAACCAGCATGATCTGCCCTCTGCCACCTAACCCTAAGAGCGACACACCTGTAGTTGCTAAAAAATTTCTTCGTTTCATTTTATGTCATATTGTACTTAAA
>JBAVOD010000093.1:0-1633 GCA_049691735.1 Bacteroidales bacterium | reverse complement strand
CTTCATTCTTCTTGATTGCCGTAGCAACAAGTCCCCTCAGAGTTACGCAGTCTTCCTCGGTTATAATAACGTCCTGCGATACATCGACCAGACGGCGTGTAAGATAACCGGCATCAGCTGTTTTAAGAGCTGTATCTGCCAGACCTTTACGGGCGCCGTGAGTTGATATGAAGTACTCGAGGACCGATAATCCTTCCTTGAAGTTTGACAGGATCGGGTTCTCAATGATCTCAGAACCTGTTGCTCCTGATTTCTGGGGCTTTGCCATAAGTCCCCTCATACCTGAGAGCTGACGAATCTGCTCCTTGGATCCCCTTGCTCCGGAATCAAGCATCATATAAACCGAATTAAAGCCCTGCTTGTCGTTCGAAAGCTGCTTCATCAGCGATTGTGTAAGCCTTGCGTTTACATGGGTCCAAATATCAATGATCTGGTTGTACCTTTCATTGTTTGTAATGAAGCCCATGCTATAGTTGTTCAGCACTTCCTCGACCTGTTCATATCCTTCGGTAACGAATTTCGTCTTTTCTTCAGGAATGATAACATCATCAAGGTTAAATGAAAGTCCTCCCTTGAATGCTGAGTAGAATCCCAGGTTCTTTATATCATCGAGGAACTTGGCTGTCTTGGCAGTGCCGGCAAGCTTCAGTACCCTTCCGATGATATCCCTGAGCGATTTCTTGGTAAGGATCTCATTAATGAACCCGACCTCCTCGGGAACAAACTGGTTAAAGATCACACGTCCAACGGTGGTTTCAATCAGGTGATTCACAAGTTCCCCCTCGATCCTGTCGTTCGCTTTAACTTTGATTATGGCGTGCAGGTCTACCTTGCCTTCATTATATGCTATGTTCACTTCTTCAGGTGAATAGAAAATAAGCCCTTCTCCCTTTACAGTTTCAGTGGGAGTGCTTTTCCTGCCTTTTGTTATGTAATAAAGCCCGAGCACCATGTCCTGCGAAGGAACGGTGATAGGTGCGCCATTGGCGGGATTGAGGATGTTGTGGGATGCAAGCATAAGCATCTGTGCCTCAAGGATTGCACTGTTCCCAAGGGGAAGGTGGACAGCCATCTGGTCACCGTCGAAGTCAGCATTGAAAGCTGTACATACAAGCGGGTGAAGCTGGATTGCCTTACCTTCGATAAGTTTTGGCTGGAATGCCTGGATCCCAAGCCGGTGAAGTGTAGGTGCCCTGTTCAGAAGAACAGGATGTCCCTTAAGAACATTCTCAAGGATATCCCATACAACAGGATCCTTCCTGTCGACTATTTTCTTTGCCGATTTGACAGTCTTCACAATACCCCGCTCGATAAGCTTACGTATAATGAACGGCTTGTAAAGCTCAGCTGCCATATCTTTCGGCAATCCACACTCATGAAGGTCGAGCTCGGGGCCTACCACAATAACAGATCTTGCGGAATAGTCGACCCTTTTACCGAGAAGGTTCTGACGGAAACGTCCCTGTTTTCCCTTCAGGCTGTCGCTGAGTGATTTCAGCGGCCTGTTGGCATCGGTCTTCACCGCATTTGCCTTTCTTGAGTTGTCGAACAGTGAGTCGACGGCTTCCTGAAGCATTCTCTTTTCGTTACGGAGGATCACTTCCGGAGCCTTTATCTCGATAAGCCTCTTGAG
>JBAVOD010000092.1:0-10278 GCA_049691735.1 Bacteroidales bacterium | reverse complement strand
ATGGCGATCGCTTACGTACAGGGGATCTACAACAGGGCAGTTGCACCGTTCCTTAAAGGGGTTAAGGCCGGCGAGGCTTACCTTTAGGTCGGACTTTGACTTATCAGAACCTGAAATAAATAAAAGGCAGTATCTCCGTTGTACGCATCTGGTACAACACTATTGCGATCGCAAATATGGCTGCCAGCTGTGCAGCCAGGGGTATCCTTATGAAAAAGCCGCGATAAGATTCCTTTAGTTTTTCCGGAAGGAAATGGATAAAATAGCCTGCTGCCATGAGTAAAACTACGCTCAGGTATACATCGGGAAGACTACTGAAGCTCTCGGGCAGGAAGCTTACGAAGATCTGTCTCAGCATCAGGGTCACAGTATGCAGGTCGGGTGCCCTGAAAAATATCCAGCAGAAGCTCACGAACTGAAATGTCATAAATATTGAAACCAGTCTCATAAAATATCCTTTCGTCGTCCTGTCGCCGAATATATTTGTCCAGATCTTATTTACTGCCAGGGCCAGACCGTGCAGGCCGCCCCATATTACAAACCTCAGATTTGCCCCATGCCAGAGACCACCAAGCAGCATGGTTATCATCAGGTTGATAATTGTCCTGACCCTGCCTTTCCTGTTGCCTCCAAGTGAAATATACAGGTAATCTCTCAGCCATTGCGACAGGGAAATATGCCACCTCTTCCAGAAGTCTGAAATGTTTACAGCCTTGTATGGCGAATTAAAGTTGAGGGGCAACCTGAATCCCAGGATCAGTGCTATCCCGATGGCAATGTCGGTATAGCCTGAAAAATCACAGTAAATCTGAAGGCCGTAGCCGTATACGGCCAGGAGGTTCTCAAAACCTGAAAAAGATACGGGAGCATCAAATACATGATCAACCAGGTTGACAGCTATAAAATTGGATATAATGATCTTTTTGATCAATCCTTTGGAAATCATGAAAAGGGCATGGCTGAACTCGCGTGACGTAAGCTTGAACTCCTGATAGATCTGGGGGATAAACACTGAAGCCCTTACGATGGGACCCGCTACAAGATGAGGGAAAAACGAAACATAAAATCCGAAATCTATAATATTCCTGACAGGTTCCATTTTCCGCCGGTATACATCAATCGTATAACTAAGGGACTGAAAAGTAAAGAAGGAAATTCCTACAGGTAATAGTATAGAGCTCAGATCGAATGAAGTGTTGAGAACGGTGTTGGAGAAAGATGAGAGAAAGTCAGTCACCTTTAATTGTGTGCCAAGTAGCGAATTTATTGAATCCACAATAAATCCGGTGTACTTAAAGTATCCCAGCAACCCGAGGTTCGAGATTATGCTTAGCAGAACGAACAGCTTCCTTTTCCATCTTCTTTCAGATTTGTATATCAGCAATCCGCATGTAAAATCAATCAGGGTTACAAAGATCAGGATGAAAAGGAAAAATCCGCCAGTCTTGTAATAAAAGAACAGGCTGACCAGGAACAGGTATAAATTCCTGGCAGCCAGCTTCCTGTAAAATAAGCTGTATCCTGCAAGCACAAAAATGAAAAATATCCAGAAAGCCGGGGATGTAAAAATGAATGGCTTGTCGGGATCGTAATTCAAAGCGGGCAGAATGACCGATTTAACCTGCGATAATTTATCAGGAGCCGCCTGTTGCTGATAAATGCCAACAGGTGAAGGTGAAACCGTATCCGTGGTGACCGGCGAAGACAAGGTACCTGATAAATCCTTTGCTCCCGGGGAGAAAATGTCCGACATCAACATTCTGGCAAGAGTGTCGGCTCCCTGGTCGGTCAGGTGAACGTAATCTTTTTTGGCAAGTGGAGGCTCCATGCCGAACCACCTGATAATGGATGAATCCCCTCCCATGGCAGCATTCGCATCCCAGAAAACTGCACCCGACCCGGCTGCCGCATTTTTCTGTGCCTCGATTATCGCAGGGATGTTCGGATATGATTTTATGACATCACCATCCTCGTATGCCATATCAGTGAGTCCCACAACAACAAATTTTGTCCCGGGAGAGATCTCCTTCAGCAGCGAAAGCTGGCGCTTAATGCCTTCCTCATAATATTTGTAATCTGTACGTACATTCTTCACAAGGTTGAGCCCGTAATGCAATACTACCAGGCCGGGCCGGAGAAGATCGTACGCCTCCTTCAGATTTTCCTTTTCGATCATTGTAAATTCAAGGCCGGCACTCCCCCGCTGGGGGATATTATCGACGACGATCCCAGTTTTACTTTCTATACTGATGCCATAAATGTCGGGGCTTGCACTGCCGGAAAAATCAATGAGTATATTTTTCGCGCCGAAAAGACGGCAGACAAATTCATTCATATGAGGTCCGGTTTCCAATGTTCCGGCGACAACAGGATTGGCCCCTGCCCTTACCTCAATATTCACATCTCCTGAAGTATTTCTGTACAGTATCCTCAGGAGGTCATAATCTGCAGCAGTATTGTCAGCAAACCGTGAGGGAACAATTCTTACCCATGCCTTGACGGGCTCAGTCGAATATTTTCCTTCAGGCAGATATCGGCACATTGCCATAAAAGGGCCAAGGTTGTTTGCTGATATTTCCCCGTTCTTAAATGAAAGGTAACTGTATCTTTCCCAGTTTGATGATGCCCTGACATAAACAGATCGTGTATATGGTACGGGCATGACAGGCAGGAACAGCCCTGGTCCGGTCCCTCTGTGTCCCTTTCGTAACCCGGCCCGCATAAATGACGTGAGGCGATCCCCTTCAATCTGTGAATCACCATAGTACATGATCCTCACCTGGCCCTTCGAATTGTCGACAGAATCGAGAAACCCGTGCAGGAAATTGCTTTCGGAACTGGCAGGAAGAGACAAAGAATCAGGAACTGTGCTTTTAACAGGAGCCCTGGAAAAAATAGTATCTTTTTGAATGATTACCGGAGTCGTGACAGGAGCTTTTGTTTTCCCGGCGATGAGCTCCAGCATTTCTTCCGGAAGGAAAGTTTTAAGTGACGGCAGATCAAGCTTCCACGGTAAAATATAGTAAAGACCTGCAAGACAGATCAGAAAGGACAGCAGCAATAAGAATGATCTGAATGGCCGCATTATCAGATTGAGATCAGCTCTTCTTTTTTATTTTAAGTACCTGACCGGCCTTAATTTTGCCGGGATCGCTTATGTTGTTAAGGTAAAGTACGTCGCTGGTGCTGACATCACTGAACATTTTCACAATATCCCAGATTGTATCACCATTGCGGACTGTGTAGGTCACGTAATCTCCCACAGTATCTGCAAACAGGGGAGCCGGTGACAGGGAAACCGATCCGGTGCTCTTGCCGGCCATCTGTTGCTTTTCAGCAAACGACATTTTATTTATACCAGAATAAAGCTCGGCCTTTGAAGGATCGACGAATACTGCAAGTTTCTGTCCGACGTGGATGGTATTCCTGTAAATATTGTTCCAGTACCTAAGATCGGATAATCCAACCCTGTACCATTCTGATATAAATCCAAGGTTGTCCCCATCCTTTACTGTGTAGAGCAGCTTTGTCCTGCCCTTCACATCGGCAGGGACATAAGCTGACCGGGTAGGAATGGCAATCATGTTCACCCGGGTCAGGTAAAGGTCCGGCTTATAGTTCCTGATGGTGTCGTGAAGGTCGATAAAATCACCAAGGTGATTTACAGGAAGCATAAGTGCATAAGGCTTTGACGAACCGGGAATCAGTCCTGTCCTGTATTGTGGATTCAATGCCCTCAGTTCACCTATGGGTATCCGCATTACCTCAGCGATCTGGTTCAGATGGATATCCTTGGTGACCATTATTGTATCGGTCGAGATGGGGATATTAAGCGGGAGTGGTTTCAGATTATGATCGGCATAATAATTTACTGCGTATGCGGCTGCCACATACTGGGGAATGTATCCCCTGGTTTCCCTCGGAAGCCTTGTATATATTTGCCAGTAATCCTTTCTGTTGCCCGAGCGCCTGATAGCCTTGTTGACGTTACCCGGGCCGCAGTTATATGCTGCAATGACAAGTATCCAGTCATTGTAGATATTATAAAGGTCCCTGATGTATTTTGCCGCAGCATGGGTTGATTTCACAGGGTCCCTGCGTTCGTCTACAAGCGAATTGATCGTAAGGCCATAAAGTCTTCCGGTACTGAACATGAACTGCCACAAACCGGTAGCTCCCACCCTTGAAACAGCGTTTGCATTAAGGGCCGACTCGATTACTGCCATATATTTAAGGTCGTCGGGTATGCCGTAAGCACTGAAAATATCTTCGATCATCGGGAAATAATAATCTATGAGCCCAAGAACCGCACAGAATTTCTCACGCTGTTTTATTGTATATACATGGATATGGTTCCTTATGACGCTGTTGTACGGAAGTTTGATAATCGAGTTGATCCTTGCGAGTCTCCGGGTGTAAACCGAATCCGAATATTCCAGGCCTATTGAATCGACGGCAAAATCTGCCGGGAATTCCTTCATTGCCATTTTTACATACCAGGTATTGACAAGACTGTCGAGGTCTCTTGTAATTTTTTCACCGTAATAATCTGAATTAATGATTATTGTGTCATTAACCGCTGAGACTTTAACAACAGGGAGTGTCAGCAGAAGGGTTACAAAGAATACTCTAAAGGTCATTTTCAGGGTTAGTTTTAAAATGTATAAATAAGGCTTACGCCCAATCCTGCGCCTATTCCGCCCGGCAATGGCGTATTCATTGGGTATAACGTAAGATTGAGGTTTTTATTCACATCAAAATCAAACAAACTGGCATCAACGTTTGCATCAAGGATCGTAACCAGGTACCATGCTGCTATTCCGATGTACGAAAGATCGCGGTATTTTTTAAAATAATCAACTGATTTAAGAAGATTGGTTGAAACCCAGCTGGCTGTCGAAGGATCGTAGGTGTTGGGAAAAAGGACCGGATCGTATTCCGACGGTAAGAGTTTTATGAGAGGTATATAGCTGTCGGTTGCAGGTATTTTATCCGTAAAGTCCTGATAAGCTTTCATCATCGTGTTATAGCTCGAAGAGTTATAGCTGACACTATAAAAAAGCGCTGCAAAGCCGGCGTATACAAGCGGGATCTTCCAGTATTTCCTGTTATAGATCTGTCCGAGACCCGGGAAAGCGACGGCAAGCATTGTAGCCTTCAGAGGTTCAGGCCTGAACGCGTGTCTTTCACTCCTTGCAACACGGACCGAATCCTGTGCAACCAGGTCGTGCGACAGGCAGAACACTCCAATGATGAGAAGAATAAGTATTTTCTGACTGTTCCTCAAGTTTTTTCACCGGATTTTAGCTCATACCTTGCATTCCCGGTGGAGCAAATATAACTATTTTCAATAGTTGAGGCGGTCAAAGACTCCTAAAATGCGCTCCATTTCACCCGGATTCTCGAAGGGGATGACAATCTTACCCTTACCCAGTTCATTTATTCTGAAATTGACTTTAGTTGAGAAGATCCGGTTCAGATGCTCTGAAAGCTGACGAAAATCCTCGTTCAGCTTCATCTTTTTTTCCCTTCTGACAGGATCCTTGATCTTTTCAGATTGCAGCTGCCTGACAAGTTCCTCGGCCTGTCTTACTGAAAGGTCATCGTCGATAATATGGTAATAGACATCCATCTGGAGCTTCGGATTCTCGATATTGATAAGAGTCCTTGCATGGCCCATCATCAGGTGTTTGTTCCTTATTCCCAGCTGTATCTCGGCCGGAAGACGCAACAGACGGAGATAGTTGGAAATGGTGGACCTCTGTTTTCCTACCCGGTCACTTAGCTCTTCCTGGGTAAGGGTGCACTCCTCGATAAGCCTCTGGAAGCTGATCGCCACTTCCACTGCATCGAGGTCTTCGCGCTGGATATTCTCGACCAGTGCAAGCTCGAGCATCGCCTGGTCATCGGCTGTCCTTATATATGCCGGCACATGTGTCAGTCCGGCGAGCCTGGCTGCCCTGAGGCGCCTTTCACCTGCAATAAGCTGAAACCTTTCGTTCCCGACCTCACGTACAGTGAGTGGCTGAACAATCCCCAGCTTCTTTATTGATGCTGACAGCTCCTCGAGCGATTGCTCGTCAAAGTGTGTTCTTGGCTGGAAAGGATTGGCGTCGATTGAATCAATAGATATGTTGAGATTTGCCTCCACCTTCTTTTCAAGAACCTCTTTCTCCACTCCATCAATCAGTGCCCCGAGGCCCCTTCCCAATGCATTTTTCTGTGTCATATTTGATCCGGTTAGCATCTGTTTATCAGTGAAATTTCAGAATTTCATGCCGCAGGGGCATGTTTCTCAATAAGTTCCCTGGCAAGATTCAGGTAATTTACAGTTCCTCTTGAATCTGCATCATAGAGAATTGCCGGCTGACCGAAGCTTGGGGCCTCAGAAAGCCTTACATTTCTCTGGATGACCGTTTTGAAGACCATCTGCTGAAAATGCTTGTTCACTTCATCAGCGACCTGGTTTGACAACCTGAGCCTTGAATCGTACATTGTCAGCAGGAAGCCTTCTATCTCAAGCTCCGGATTCAGGTTACTCTGGATTATTTTTATTGTATTCAGAAGCTTGCCAAGCCCCTCCAGTGCGAAGTACTCACACTGCACCGGGATTATAACGGAATGAGCGGCTGTTAATGCATTCACAGTCAGCAGGCCCAGTGAAGGTGAACAGTCAATGATCAGATAATCAAATTCTTCGGCAACCTTGCGAAGTACTTTCTTGAGTATCTTTTCCCTTTCAGGCCTTTCAAGCATTTCTATTTCCGCACCTACAAGGTCAATATTTGAAGGTATTATCGAAAGGTTCTCAATGCCGGTACCCAGCATCGCGTCGCCGGGCTCCTTCCCGTCGATAAGGCAATCGTACACCGTGCATTTGATCTGCCGGGTGTCGATCCCTATTCCCGATGTTGCGTTTGCCTGAGGATCCGCATCAATAATGATCACCTTCTTCTCAAGCGCCGCAAGGCTTGCAGCAAGATTGATTGCCGTTGTTGTCTTGCCTACTCCACCCTTCTGATTGGCAACTGCTATAATCTTTCCCATAAAAATAATGTTGGTTTCCCAGGTTTAATTCAGAGCTTCAAATTTACAATTAATGAACTTCAGCTTCGGCCGGGGAATAAGGTAATTGTAAACATTTATATCACGGTTTTCAACATTTTATTAACAGGCAGGGGTTTGATTGGTGTTTGTAAAGCTCTGATACAAAATAACATACTATCAACTTTCGTGATTGTTAATTACTTAAATTTACCTGTTTTTCTATTACATTTATTTAGATATTTGTAAATTATTAATTTTAAGATTGGCACTCCTTCAAAACTGCCCCTCCCTAACCCTCCAATAAAGGGGCGGGAAGCCGACTGTGCCGATTGATAGGGGGCCTCCGTACGAATGGATTAATGACTCCGAAACTATGACACGTGGAAATGATTGGTTTGCAATTGTGAATCCCAATGCGGGGAACGGAAAGGGCAAAAAAGACTGGCACAGGATTGAGGAACTTTTCAGGAAAAACCGGATCCCGCTGACCTTCAGTGTCACCGAAAGGAAGGGACATGCCATCGAATTTGCACGCGAGGCTGTTGAAAATGGTTTCAGGAAACTGGTGTCAGTGGGCGGTGACGGGACCCTGAACGAGGTTGTCAACGGAATATTCAGACAAAAAGCCTGTCCTCCGTCAAAAGTGACAGTAAGCATGATACCTGTGGGAACAGGAAATGACTGGGGACGCATGTTCGGCATCCCCCTGGTTTATGAAGGTGCTGTTCAGGTCATTTCAGAGTACAGGAGAATGATGCACGACATAGGGGTCGTTAAGTACTATAACGGGAATGAAAAGGAAGAACGTTATTTCATCAATATTGCTGGACTCGGCTTTGAATCGGTTGTCGTCAGGAAAACAAACAGGCAGAAAAACGAGGGCAGGAGCAACAAGGCAATCTATTTCTGGAACCTTCTTTCAAGTCTGATCTCCTACAGAAATACATTGGCCGATGTAATTATTGACGGAAACAAATCGAGTGGGAAGGTCTTTTCAATAAACGTGGGGAACGGAAGATACTGCGGCGGAGGAATGAGGCAGACCCCGGAAGCGCTTCCCGATGACGGCCTGTTCGACATAACCGTGATAAAGGAAATAGGAAGGATAGAAATAATAAAGAGCCTCAAGCTGTTGTACGATGGGACCATCCTAAGCCATCCCAAGGTTGACGGGTACAGGAGCAACAATCTTGCGGTTACTTCGGAACAGATATTATATCTGGAAGCAGATGGTGAATCGCTCGGGCATACTCCTGCCGAATTCAGTATCCTTCCTTCAGCACTTGGGATAGTCTACGGAACAAAACTCATTCAAAAACCGTGATCTGGAATAGATTCGGCCACTTTTTCCCTGTAACAAATATCCTGTTCCCCAGTCTGTCCCATGCGATCCCGTTCAGAACGTCCGCATTGTCTTCACGCCTCTTTGCTTCAGGATAAATGGTCGCGAGATCAACATATGCATTTACTCTTCCGCTTTTCGGATCTATCCGTGCAATCAGGTCAGTCATCCAGATATTCGCCCAGATCTCACCATTGATATATTCAAGCTCGTTAAGCTTATCAACTTTTTTCTCATTGTCATAAACTTCAAGCTGCGAATCTACAGTGAAAGTTTCAGGGTTCCTGAAATACAGCATATTCGTTCCATCGCTCATGATAATCCTGTCATCAATTGTTGTCAGTCCCCAGCCTTCCGTCTGGTAATAGATCCGGTTCAGCAGTTCAAAATTCGATTCTTCATAAACGAAACCTATCTTGTTGGTCCAGGTCACCTGGTAAATCATCTGCTTATAAAGGGTTATACCTTCGCCGAACAGGGAGGGATCGAGGTTATGAATCATCAGGACCTTGCCGGTCTCAAGGTCGACCTTCCTCAGGCTTGATCCGGCTTCCTGGCCTGTCCCTTCATAAAGGAATCCCCCATCATAGAACAATCCCTGAGTAAATGCCTGCTTATCATGTGGATATGTATGTATCACCTTGTAGCCCTCCACTTTAGGTGTAATATCCGAATAAACGATAACGAAACGGGTTACCGACTGGATCCTGTTATTCCGGTATGCCACTGCCCTTATCGGTTTCCTGCCTGTTGTTGTTGTAACAGAGGAGCCCACCGAACATTCCCATGGTGCTGACGTCAGCACAGCAACTTGTTTTCCGCCGAAAAATACCTTTACCGAATCAGGAAGGGAGTCTGACTTAACCGGAGAAACTGATATCTTAACATCATTGTAAAGCCTGTATTCAGCATTCTCGGCAGGAGTAGTCATTCTGATAAGGCTAACCTGCCGTTCTTCATTAATTGCTCCGGGAACGTTGCTTTCCGTCCTGCTTGCCTTTCCGGCACGTCCTGAGCATGAGATCGTCCAGGTAATAAGTAAAATAAAAATAACGGGAATCAGATACCTGTTATATTCAGTTTTCATCTTGCTTATCTTTTTTACCGAACAGACGCCTGATACTGTTTTTCCTGGCGGCAGCGATCTGCTTTTCCATCTCCTTCTGGTGAAGGTCGAAGGGCACCAGGATCTGCCAGACTTCACTCCAGCCGGGGAATCCGCCGATATTCTTGTCATCTATATAAATATCAGCATCAATTTTCCTGCTGATGGTATCATCATATACCTCTTCGGGATAGTTTCTGTTAACAGCGTAAAACTCAATTCCGTTCTTTCGGCAGAACTCGACAGCATCTTCAAGCTCACGTCCGGTCCTGAAAGTCCAGAGGATCAACCTGGCACCAAGCTTATCAAGCTCCCTCAGGGTCTGGAATGCAAAAAGCTTTTCCTTTCCTATTCCGGGATATTCGTGCTCGACTATTGTGCCATCAAAATCAACAGCTATCCGTATATTTTTAAAATTGATCATCCAGACAGTATTTGATGCAAATCTAATAAAAAAGAGATAATAAAATGGCTCAGCGTTAAGCAATCATCTATAAATGCGATATGTAAGCCCCGACCCCGTTATGATGAGCGCCATATGAAAACTGATCTCAATTACTGGTATTATTCGGTATCACATGTAAAAATTATGATAAATTTGCTTCTTCTCCTCTTGATATCACCCGAAATGAAACACCTTCCCAATTTTATCACATGTCTTAACCTTGCTTCCGGATTCCTTGCAATCCTTTTTGCCTGGAAGGGCGAGCTTCTGACAGCTTCATGGCTTATTACCGCAGCGATGGTATTCGATTTTCTTGACGGTTTCACCGCAAGGCTGCTG
>JBAVOD010000091.1:0-4298 GCA_049691735.1 Bacteroidales bacterium | reverse complement strand
GGCCTGAATCGTCCCCGCCCGTAAGCAGGATTGTTGTCCGCAAAGGGAATGCGATCAATCTTATCCCTGTTGACCAGATAAGATTTGTGGAAGCGCAGGACGACTACGTGATGATCCACCACACCGGCGGCAAAGCCATGAAGCAACAGACAATGCAGTTCTATGAAGAAAACCTTCCCAGAACCGATTTTGTAAGAATCCACAGATCGTATATCGTACGTGTGGCAGAGATTACCAGGATCGAACCATACGGCAAGGATAATCACATTGCGATCCTTCAGTCGGGCAGCAAGCTGCCTGTGAGCCGGGCCGGGTACAAGCATCTGAAAGAAGAGCTTAACTTTTGAACCGGCTATTTCTTCAGCCTGTTACACTTCTGATAATTCCTGAACGGACTGTATCTCTTAAACAGGATAAGCGGTACCGGATCATATCCGTGAGTTCCGCCCGGACGGCATCTCAGTATACGGTTCACGGCGAGTACAGATCCCCTGACCGGCCCGTGGATCTTCAGGGCATCGAGTGCATATTGCGAGCATGAGGGAACATGGCGGCAAGAGGGACGCAAAAGTGGTGAAATGGCGTACCTGTAGACGTGCACCGGAACCGAAAGGATAAATGAAATTATTCCGGAAAATGATCCCTTCATGACACAAAGTTAACAATTGTGGCTTTGATCTGTTTTTTAAGCAATATTGATTATTTTTGCACCCGACAAAATGGCCTGAATCGGCTTATGGAAAGCACCTGGCAGGCTATTTGAAGCAGATACTGAAATTTTTAAAGAAGTCAAGTATGAACATGATCCATGCAAATATGAATATCTGGCTGATCTTCATAGCATTTATGATCCTTAGCTGGATTGTAAGCATGACCCTTAAGTCAAAATTCAAAAGGTATTCAGCCATCCCGCTCGACAACGGTATGACAGGAAGTCAGGTTGCTCAAAAGATGCTTCACGACAACGGGATCTATGATGTAAAGGTAGAGAGCGTTCCCGGGCAGCTTACCGACCATTACAATCCCGAAAACAAGACAATAAACCTGAGCCAGGAAGTCTACAGTGCCAGGAGCATTGCAGCAGCAGCTGTGGCGGCTCACGAGACCGGACATGCTGTTCAGCACGCTACTGCGTATGCGTGGATCGGGATGCGATCGAAGCTTGTGCCTCCCGTAACCATTGCTTCTAAATACGTCCAGTGGGTGCTTCTTGGCGGGATACTCCTTGTGAATACTTTCCCGGCCCTCCTGTTCGCTGGTATAGTTTTATTCGCAATGACAACGCTTTTCAGCTTTGTAACGCTCCCCGTTGAGATCAACGCAAGCCAGAGGGCTCTCGCATGGTTATCATCATCCGGAATCACCTCGCACGAAAATCAGGCAAAAGCAAAGGATGCACTTAAATGGGCTGCATACACATATGTAGTGGCAGCGCTGGGTTCACTTGCAACCCTGCTTTACTACATCATGCTGTTTATGGGAGGAAGAAGGAACTGAAGCGGATTCACCGTCCTTCCACATCGAGCCAGTTTGTCTTCTTGTCTATTACACGAATTGTCAGCCAGATAACGGCAGCTGATATTCCCAGCCGGATCCACAGGGGGTCGAGGTATACCCTTTCGGAAAGAAAATAATTCCTGAACAGATCAAGGATAACGAAAATCAGGAAGACATTAACAAAGCTGTTATATTCTCTCCTTAGCACATTCCTTAATGAAAAGGAGAGACGCGGCTTTATATATCCCTTTAACCGGGGAATTACAGCCTTTACACTTTCTGACCATTTGTCATATGCTTCTCCGAACCTGGTCCTCAGGAACTGTTCTTCTGCAAACATTATCCTTTCATAATATAGCCAGTAAACGAGTACAAAGAATACATCAAACACAAAGGTTCTGATAAAAAGCACCGGTCCGAGCCACATGAAAAAATTCCCTACGTAAAGGGGGTGCCTGACAAGTGAATAGATCCCTGTTGTATTGAGCTCATCGGCTATCTGACCTGCCTGTGTGTTTCGTCCCGAAGTATTCCTTGGAGCATAACCAACTGTAAAAATGCGGATTGCCTCGCCGAACAGACTTATCCCGAGGAATATGAGCTCGTCGCGCATATCGAAGATAATGGCCTGGCGGTTTGTGAGATACATCACAGCAATACCGGTGCCAACAAGGAATACGGGTAACCAGCTTCTTCGCCGGAACAACCAGTTGCCCGACTTTTCAAATTCATGTACAAGTGACATCAGGTTTAATTCAGGGATTATTAGCCGGTAAAAATATGAATTTTCTAGAAACTGTACTTAACACGAAGGAATCCCAGATTTAACCGTGTCCTTTCACCGCTGATAATGCTGTTGAAATGCTGCCAGTACAATGAGAAATCAACGTTTTCGCTTAGCGAGTAATCGAGTGAGGGCCCGGCAAAGTATCCGCTCAGATCAGGGAAC
Organism: Bacteroidales bacterium; assembly: GCA_049691735.1. Lineage (GTDB taxonomy): Bacteria > Bacteroidota > Bacteroidia > Bacteroidales > VadinHA17 > LD21. The sequence goes on along the minus strand of JBAVOD010000091.1, from coordinate 1,852 downwards.
CACATGGCGGAGAGTGTAAGGTTAAGAAGCGGGGTGACTGCCCAGGTGTAAAGGCCGAAAGCAGTAAACCTCGAAAATGCCAGATCCCTTGCCGATAGATCTCCTGAATACAGACTGTTGAAATTATTGAGCTTAAGGGGATTGTTACAATACATAACCTGGAACTGCGCCACCGAGTTATCTTTAAAGATCTTGTCAATGCCTGTTGTAAAAATGAGAGTTCCGGTACTGACCGGGAATTCTTCGAAAGGTTCGAACCACGAACCTTCTCCCCTGAACGAGACGCTGCCAATAGCTCCCGACCAGCCGACTCCGACAACAACATCCTCACTGTTAAAATATCCTGCAAGGAACTGGAAATCATAGCTCCATTTGTTGAACCGGTAAAGTGCCGAAGCAGTTACATCATTCATATTGTCGACTTTGACTGCAACCTCGGTAACAGAGGAGGGTGAAGGAAAAACCTGTACCCTGACCGCATCGCAGCCGGGTCGTTCAATGTAGTCAAAGTCGAAAAAGGAATATGCATTAAAGATATCATTGGGGTTCCAGACGATCGTCTGACCCCAGTTTATTCTCTGACGGCCCAGTGTAACCTCAAATTTGTCATAATGAAGATCGAGCCATAATCTGTCAACTTTTGTGTTGATCAGAAAAGATTGTTCAGAAGCCAGATTCCATGACATATCAACAAAACCCGGATCAAACCCGATCAGATCTGAATAGAAACTTCCAAGCCTTACCAAATCGCCTGTGAAAAGACGGTTCCTGAATTCAGCTGCAAGAGTTATCCTGTCTGATATATAGCCCCTGAAATTAAGCCTGTTATGCAGTAGGTTATCTACCTGGAAAGGACCCGAAAGCGAATCGAATACAACACTTTGCAGTGAGGAAATATAGCCGTGGAGAGTTACTGTCTTGTTTTTTACCTGTGAAGAGGCAGTGTTCCACAGAAAAATGGCCAGCAGTAGTGCCGTTGCTGTTTTCTTTATCATCATTTCGGTTGTTCTGTTTCTTTCATTTCATCCGATACGACCCTGCCGTCTTCCAGGGTTATCACTCTTCGTGCCCTTCTCATTACTTTGACGTCGTGTGTTGAGAAAATAAAGGTCATATTCTCCTCGAGGTTAAGTCTCTCCATTATATCCAGAAGCGATTCGGCTGATTTGGAGTCGAGATTGGCTGTGGGTTCATCGGCCAGGATGAATTCGGGGTGGGGTGCCAGGGCCCGGGCAACGGCAACCCTTTGCTGCTGGCCACCTGAAAGCTGTGAAGGACGGCTGTCCGACCGGTCGGCAAGGCCTACAGCGCTAAGGAGTTCCGCGGTACGTGCTTTGCGTTTTTCCTTTGGCCACTTCTGAAGGCTCATAATGAAGCCGATATTTTCGGCTGCCGTCAGCACGGGGAGCAGGTTATACGACTGGAAAACGAAACCGACGTGCTCCATCCTGAAATCGATAAGTTTTGAAGGGCGAAGGTCAGACAGATGGTGTCCTGCTACCAGTATTTCCCCGCTGGTCGGCTGGTCAAGCCCGCCAATAAGGTTAAGGAGTGTGGTTTTGCCCGATCCGGAGGGGCCGACGACCACTGCAAAGTCACCTTTTTCGAAGCTGAGGGTAACTCCGTTTATCGCTCTTACCTCAACTTCGGTATCGTGATAGGTCTTAAACACGTTGTTGATCTCGACTACTTTCATCAGAATTCGGTTTATTGTTCTTATTCTCCTCTCAGTGCCTCCACCGGATTCAGCTTTAATGCCTTCCGTGCAGGATATATTGATGAAATGATCCCTGTCAGCACTATGAGCAGGGTCGTCATTATAAAAAACCCGGCGTTGATCGTAGGATACAGG
>JBAVOD010000090.1:0-11344 GCA_049691735.1 Bacteroidales bacterium | reverse complement strand
GGCAAAGGCTTTTGGAACCAAACTTAAGTTCAGGCAATAAGCACTAAGAAATAACTCGATTACACTGTGTAAAACCACGTAAAGTTAACAACGTATTGTCATGATAGCTGGTGTGCAAAAGAAATTGAATCGAGACTTAAGTTGACGCGTATGCCCGGAGAGGCCCTGAAAAGGTTCTCGCAGATTTACGCTGAGTCAGCGCTGATTTTCGCAGATTCTTGCTTACAGATAGCTGATTCCCTTTTATCCAGAGGGATTTAGTCCCAGGGAATTTGGGCTGAAACCCCAAAACAGGAACGCGGCCTGCGGCAAAGAACCTGCTTATAAAAATCAATTGAGCCCGACGGATGTAAACAACCTAATGATTAGTTTGTTTAATTCTTATCACATAGTAAACTCTTCTTCTGACATGGAAATGGATCGGTCGACTAAATCCCCTGTATACATAATGAACAAAGCAACAGTACTAGCTGATTATAAGCTTGCCAACCTCAGCCGGAACCTCAGTATCATCGGACGCCGTGAAGTGCTTACCGGCAAAGCAAAGTTCGGAATTTTTGGCGACGGAAAGGAGATAGTTCAGATAGCAATGGCAAAGCAATTCAGAGATGGCGACTGGCGTTCAGGATATTACCGCGACCAGACCTGGATGATGGCAATGGGCCTTTACACTGCCGTCGAATTTTTCCATCAGCTGTACGGCAACACCAACAGGGATATCAATCCCGGAAGCGGAGGAAGAGTGTTCAATAATCATTTTTCCCTGCCAAATATCAATCCCGACGGGTCGTGGCGGGACCTGACAAAGCAGAAGAATACAGCAGCTGATCTGTCACCTACGGCGGGTCAGATGCCAAGACTTCTGGGTCTGGGATATGCGTCAAAGCTTTTCAGGCTTAATAAGGATCTGGAGAAGTATACTACGCTTTCAACCGGGGGTAATGAAGTTGCTTTCGGAGCGATAGGTGACGCAAGTACATCGGAAGGCTATTTCTGGGAAACGATCAATGCTGCTGGCGTGCTCCAGGTTCCGGTGGCAGTATCGGTGTATGACGACGGTTACGGTATATCCGTACCTAAAAAATACCAGACAACGAAGGGCAGCATTTCAGAAGTCCTCAAAGGATTTGAGGATGAACCTGGTAAACCAGGGATTCTGATTTATAAAGGAAAAGGATGGGATTATCAGGGGCTTATCAGGATGTATGAGGAAGGGATAGCGATATGCCGTCGTGATCATAAGCCGGTTGTCTTTCACATTGATGAAGTGTCGCAGCCTCTCGGGCATTCCACATCGGGATCGCACGAGAGATATAAGAGTGAGGAGCGCCTTAAATGGGAAGAGGATTTCGACCCTATCAGAAAGATGAAGGAATGGGCCGTTGGAGAGGGGATCGCTTCCGCATCGGAGCTCGATGATCTGGCAGCCGAAGCGCTTGAAGAGGCTAAGGAGGCAAGAAGAAAAGGATGGGAAATGTTCCAGGATCCCATTAAGATCGAGCGCGATGCCCTTGTCGAAATAATCAGGAACCGCGGCTGCAGGTGCGATAGTGAATATAAAGAGGCAACCATTGATGAAATTGCTGCAGTGCTCGAAAAGGTCATAAATCCCATCAGGAAGGATAATTTTGTTGCTGCAAGGAAGATACTGAGGAATATCTGCGGTGATTGCATGAAAAAGAGCAATCTGCGGCAGGATCTTGAGGGATGGCTGAAACGTAATTATAAGGACGCTCAGAACAGCTACGATACTTATCTCTACAATGAGACACCTACCTCGTCGCTGAATGTAAAACCTGTGCCTCCCGTTTATTCGTACAGTTCGCCTGAGGTTCCCGGAAGGCAGATCCTAAGGGACAATTACGATATTCTTTTTGCAAAGAATCCACTCCTTCTTACATTCGGGGAGGACACTGGGAAGATAGGCGGAGTCAACCAGACCCTCGAAGGGTTGCAGAAAAAATACGGCGAATTACGTATTACGGATACCGGCATTCGTGAAGCAACTATAATTGGAGAGGGGATTGGCCTTGCACTAAGAGGACTCAGACCAATTGCCGAGATTCAGTATCTTGATTACCTGATGTATGCAATCCAGACATTGAGCGATGACCTCTCAACCACTCATTACAGGAGTGCCGGGAGGATGATCTGTCCGCTCATTATCAGTACCCGCGGACACAGGCTTGAGGGCATCTGGCATTCAGGGTCGCCTATGAGCATGCTGATCAATTCGGTACGAGGTGTTTATGTCTGTTCCCCGCGCGATCTTACGCGGGCTGCGGGTTTTTACAATACGCTTCTCGAAGGGAACGACCCGGCAATCGTAATTGAACCCCTTAACGGGTACAGGCTAAAGGAACGGATGCCCGACAACCTTGGTGAATTCAGGATCCCTTTGGGCATTCCTGAAATACTGTCGGAAGGGACCGACCTGACGCTCGTCACTTACGGATCGGTCGTAAAAATCGCAGCTGAGGCGGTCGGACAGCTTGCTAAGCACGGAATATCTGTCGAGTTGATAGATGTACAGACCCTTATTCCGTTTGACATGCCAAAGAGTATCCTTAATTCCATAAAAAAGACCGGAAAGGTCATCTTTCTTGATGAGGACGTTCCGGGCGGAACGACTGCCTATATGCTCGATGTAGTCCTTGAGAAACATGGAGGATGGAATTACCTCGACAGTGCCCCCAAAACCCTGACCTCAAAGGAGCACAGGCCGGCTTATACCACCGACGGGGATTATTTTTCAAAGCCCAGCGCCGAGGATATATTCGATACCGTTTATGCAATGATGAAGGAATCTGCACCCGGCAGATTCTGAATCGATCCCTGCAAAAGAGCCAGGGTTGCTTCTTATCTGAGCCGTCTTCAGGATTTCACATCTGTCACCCCGATTATCCTCAGCAGCTCCGTCGCAGCTTCCCTGGGTCCCGATGATTCATATCCGCTGATGCCCAGCCTGGTACGCATCTGACCGACAAAAATCCCATTCCTGAAGAATGCTGTAAAGAACCTGCCTGCTATTTCCTCATGAAGCTCCCTGTACTCAGGAGGTCCGAAGATATTGGCAAAATAGGAGTGAACAAGTCCGGTCGACGTTGTTGTTCCCTTGCTCATTACTGCACCATCGCGAAAGATGTCAAGGGCCCAGCCAACGCTGTCAAATCTTTCGATGACGGGGTGATCACCGTCAATCTCCTCGTAATTATTTGCATACAGGATGAAGTCAATTTTATGTCCCCGGGTTACAGTTTTATAGTCTGTAACCGGAAAAACGATCCTTGAATTTACCTGGCTGGGGTTCATTATAATTGACCTGTCGAGATGACCATAGGCATAACCGGGTTGCAGGTCATCCATACGGAGGAATGCACCGATCTCAGTGCCGTAGCCTACAGGATCGCCGTCATTGTCCAACTCTATCGATCCCATATCGTCGGCAATTATTTTCAATTCCCTTATCTGTTCCTCACCAAGAACACGGAATGCTTCGAGAGTTTCAGACTTGCCGGCACCGGTATCGCCCATCATCAGGATCGTAGCCTCACGCCCGCCGTGAAGGAGTATTCTGACCATAGCTCCATGGAAGGGCATATTGCCTGCCTTCATCACCAGTGCATTGTGAAGGGTCAGCATCATTTTTTTCAGATACCCGAAATAGCCAAATTCATCCTTTCCGGGGATGGCACCCACAAAAATCGAGTTGTTTTCATCATGGTGGAATACCGTCTGATAGCTGGCAAGCCCTTCGAGCTTGTTTCCGGGGGCGCCGTAAATGAATACAGCATCAGGCTTCTTTTCAAGGTCGCTATCCTCAGCAAGCTGGAAAAGGTTGCACAGTGAAAGCCCGAGATCGAGAAAGGTAAGGTGGAAGTAAACCATTATCACATATTTTCCCACCCTGGCCGGGTAGCATAGCCAATCGGCTGAATTCAGTTCTGAAAGGTCAACAGGATTCTGGTTTATTTTTTTAAAATGCCCTGTCCTTTTGTTGGTGGGCTGCTGTATAACAAGAGGCGGATAGATCAGTATCTGACGTATCACAGGTACTACATTGAGCCTGTTGTATTTTTCATCCGGCCAGGAAATTTCTTTCGGGATGGAAATGACTGACATTTTTGCTCCGGCAGGCACCTGCCTGTATACCGTCGGATGGGTCCCGGTTATGTTTTCCTGGATCTGCCGGTATACTGTTCTGATCAGGTGGGTCAGGTGCTCGATGGTTTCGTTGAATGTCCTGTATGGCCTTTTGTCAAGGCGGTCTCCTTCGGAATCGTTGATGACGAACCTGTCGAACTGCCTCCAGTAATCATAAAGATGTTCGACGAAATTATTAAGCAGAAGGTTGTCTTTCAGGAATATCGCTGACCTTTCAAATATATGGGGCAGAACGCTGCCTTCATACTTAACAAGCAGTGAAAGGGTCTTCACAAGGTCATCTGTTGCCTTTTCATCTGGATTTACGTTCTCAAATATTCCAAGCAGGGGGGAATCTTTAAGTTTAAGCTTGCTGATGCAATGGTCGAGGACAGCCCTGAATTTTTCACTGGCAAATAATTCTTCCGGGGTTTCGCACATTCTTTCACGTATATTAAGAACCGCTTTATTCCCGATAATCCTAAGTGTACTTTTCTGCATATAAGTGATTTACAAAACGGGTCAAATGTATTATATAATTTTATTCGTAAGGTATGTTATACCGTTTTTTTGAATTGGATTTAACAGCTTTAATACATTCGATGGATTTAATTGTTTAATTTTGGAACTTTATAATTAGAATATGAAACCAGAACTGGATTTATTCGACATACTACCCGAAGACAAAATTCCAGAGAAAGGCAAGGTGCTGATTTCAGAACCTTTTTTGCCTGATACATTCTTTAACAGGAGCATAGTCTACCTGACCGATCATGATTCCAAGGGTTCGGTGGGCTTTATTCTGAATAAGAAGCTTGACGTAAAAATACGCGATGCAGTTACAGGTTTTGAAGAATGGGATCAGAACATTAATATGGGAGGTCCGGTCGCTCCCGATACCCTGCATTATCTGCACACTATAGGTCGCCTTATACCCAACAGTGTCCATGTGGCAGGCAATATTTATTGGGGCGGGGAAATTGACACGGTCAGGGATCTGGTAAAGAGCGGCTCGATCAAACCTTCGCAGATCAGGTTCTTTCTTGGCTACTCGGGCTGGTCGGCCGGCCAGCTTGAACGTGAACTCAAGGAAAATTCATGGGTAATTGCCAGATTAAAGCCCGATCTTATAATGAATATCAGGGGCATTGAAAGCTGGAAAGGACTGCTCAGGTCATTCAAGAACAAATACAGGATCTGGGCTGATTTTCCCGAGTCGCCTGATATGAACTGAGGGATTGACAGTCAGGATCAGTTTTTTTCGTTTCAGATATGCAGGATCTTATAGACCAGCTCCTTAAGCAGATCACCAGGTTCGGTTCCTGCGTCTCCGTAGCCCTTCATTTTCATGTCGTATATCCTCAGAAGACTGATTATCCTGACTGTCTTTGAGACATTGAATTTCGATGCCGACACTTCATAGTCTCTCACAAAATACGGATTTACCTTAAGCACCGATGCGACATTATTCTTTGATTTATCGGGAAGGTAGTGGTAGGTGAGCAACTTGGTGAAATAGCTGAACACTGATGCAATTGTGAGAGTCAGAGGATTATCTTTGGGAATATCGGCGAAATAGTTGATTATCATGTTGGCCTTTACAATATTTCTCTCTCCCAGAGCTTTCTGAAGCTCAAAATTGTTGTAATCCTTGCTGATGCCAATGTTTTTTTCAACCAGTCCTGTGGTTATCACAGGCTTGCCGGCAGGCAGTGTTATCAGAAGCTTATCGAGCTCATTCACTATCTTATGAAGGTCAGTCCCCAGGAATTCTGTGAGCATAGCTGAAGCATCAGGGTTTATCTTAATCCCTTTCAGCATCAGATACCGTTCGATCCAGGGTGGCACCTGGTAATCGCGAAGCCTTGTCGACTCAAAGTAGACACCCTGGTTCTCAAGTATTTTATAAAGTTTTGTCCTCTTGTCGATGGCCTTGTACTTATAATTGAAAACCAGGATCGTGGACAGGAGAGGTTTTTCAAGATAAGATACCAGATCGTCGAGTTTTTTCAGGACCTGGGCTTCCCTTACTATTATAACCTGGTGGCTTGACATCATCGGAAACCGGCGGGCAGTCTCAATTATTGCAGTGACGGTTGTGTCTTCGCCGTATATTACAATCTGATTGAAAGGTTTATCAGCCTCAGCAAGAATCTTCTCTTCAATGTAGCCTGATATAAGATCAATGTAATACGGCTCATCACCTGCAAGAAAATATACAGGCTTGAATATCCTTTTCTTAAGGTCGGAAATTATGTCTTCATATGTGAGGGCCATGATCAGAATCTTAGGTGTTTCACCGAAATGCCATTGTCTTTGATCTCCCTGAGGGCCTCGACCCCTATAGTCAGGTGCATTTCAGTGAATTTGTCAGTTACCTGACGGTCACTTTCTTCGGTCTTTATTCCTGAAGATATCATCGGCTGGTCCGATACAAGCAAAAGGGCTCCGGTCGGGATTTCATTTGCAAAGCCAACAGTAAAAATCGTAGCGGTTTCCATGTCAATTGCCATAGCCCGGGTTTTCACAAGATACTTCTTGAACCTGTCATCATATTCCCATACCCTCCTGTTTGTGGTGTAAACCGTACCGGTCCAGTACTCCTTGTTATGCCTGGTGATAGCTGCCGAAATTGCACTCTGCAGCTTGAACGCAGGCAGTGCAGGAACTTCGACAGGAAGATAGTCATTTGATGTACCGTCGCTCCTTATGGCGGCAATGGGGAGTATCAGGTCACCAAGAGTGTTCTTCTTTTTGAGCCCTCCGCATTTACCAAGGAAAAGGACAGCATTTGGCGAAACCGCGCTCACCAGATCCATTACAGTAGCCGCATTCGGACTTCCCATCCCGAATGCCATAATGGTTATTCCGTCGGCAGTTGCACTCGGTATGTTTTTGTTTCTTCCCTCCACCTCCGTATTGTTCCATTTTGCAAAGAGCTCGACATAATTAATGAAATTCGATAGCAGGAAATACTTCCCGAACGTTTCGAGCTTCTTGCCTGTGTAACGTTGCAGCCAGTTATTAACAATTTCTTCTTTGGTTTTCATGCAGGTGTAACTGTGAAATTTATCTCAATATATTTGTGTTGACTTATTATTTCAAATTTACAAAAGTAAGTTGAAACGGCTAAATCTGCCCGAATATTCCTTCAGGACCATCGGAGAGGAGGGTTCGCAGACCATCTTTGATCCGGTCAGGAAAAGGTACGTAAAGCTTACCGAAGAGGAATGGGTAAGGCAGAATTTTATCAGGTATCTTATCGAGGCAGGGGGATATCCTCCCGGGCTGATGATCGTCGAGAGCTTCTTCAGGCACAACAGGCTTGAAAAAAGGATCGACATACTGGTTCATAACAGGAAAGGAGAACCGGTGATGATCGTGGAGTGTAAGAAACCTGACGATGAATTCGATGAAAAAGCCTTTGAACAGATTGCCACGTACAATATAAGATTCAGGGTGCCATATCTGATAGTAACAAACGGATACCGTCACTTTGCCTGCAAAATAATTGATTATGAACAGGGCAGGTTTGAGTATCTCAACTATATCCCTCTCTATACCGATCTGTTAAATTGAGCGCTTATGATCATCGTTACCTGTGCAATAATACGTAATGAAGAAAACGAAATCCTCGTGGTTCAGAGGGGGGAAAAGAGCGACCATCCCCTGAAATGGGAATTTCCCGGCGGAAAACTAAAGGAAGGTGAGACATCAGAAGAATGCATAATCAGAGAGATCAGGGAAGAACTTTCGATGGAGTTAATAATCTGCAGGCAGCTTCAGGATGTCGAATATGATTATGGCATAAAACAGGTAAAGCTGATCCCCTTTGTGTGTGATTCGCTGGATGAACTACCTGTTCTTTCCGAACACCTGGCTTTCAAATGGCTTACCCCGGGCAGGCTTATGGAGATCGATTTTGCCGGGGCAGATGTCATTGTTGCCCGGAACTATCTGCAGGAAACCGGCGCTGATGACTGCAAAGACATAACAGATAACGGACCTGATCGGGATCCCGCAGCCGAAGCTGATCTCAGATCGGTGGTAAGGGAAATCAGAAGCTCAGCAGAGGCCGGATGGATTGCAAAATCAGCTTTTGAAAATCAGCGGATACTTTCGATGCTTCTTGATTTTTCCTTTACCGACGATAAGAAACTTGCATCACATGCATCATGGGTCATTTCAAAACTGTGCGAAGAGTACCCCGAAACGGTAAAGCCTCACCTATCAGGTGTGGTTAAAAAGCTTGATGGGATCAATGATGAGAGTGTCCGCCGGTCAGTTCTGCGAATAATCTCATTAAGCGATATTAATATATTCAGCCAGCACGACCAGGGAGTACTTGCCGACTACTGCTTCAACCAGCTGAAATCGGGATACTCCTCAATCGGTGTAAAAGCTTATTCAATGGAGATACTGGGAAAACTTGCGGTGTTGTACCCTGAACTGGCAAATGAGCTTGCTGCAACTATCGTTTTGCTCCAGGGTGAAGGTTCCGCGGGCATTAAAGCGAAAGGAACAATAGTCCTTAAAAAGCTGGCCGGCCTGTCTCAAGCGCCAGGATCCAGTCAGAAATAATTTTGAGAACCTCGGGTGAGAATGATTCTTCGATTTCACCATATTCTGAGGGCAGCCCGGTGGTGCAGTGCTGGAAAAGATGGTTTAGTCCGGGCATCTTATAAGACCTGAACAAAGTATTTCCTCCCGATTTCAGAGCGTTGCCGATAGCTGCCAGATTCGGATCGGCTGCAACCTGAAGATCCCTGTCACCGTTCAGGGCAAGTACCGGACATTTCACCTTCTTCCAGAATATTGCCGGATCGGTACTCAGGAAATACCGGAACCAGGTATATGCCAATGGATTAAGTCCGGCATTCAGCTGTTTCAGCGCTTTTTCGGTATCCTCAGGGCTTGTCTTCCTGCTGGCAAGGATTTTCCTGTAAAGAGCAATAATTTTGGTTTCAGCAATTTTGTTGTCAGGTTCTTTTTTAAGAACTGCAAACAATTCCTTATTTACCGCAATACTCTCCTTTACCTTTTTGGGATCAATTCCTGACGCCAGGCTTATGTCGGAGTTTTGCCTGTTGATCAGGTCCTCTCCGGATACTCCGGGTCCGGCAAGTGAAACAATGAATCCGATCCTTCTGTCGGAAGCAGCAACTATGGGAGCAATTAATCCTCCCTCGCTGTGACCGGCCAGCCCTATCAATTGCGGATCAATCCTGAGGTCCCGGTTCAGGAACTCAAACGCGGCCAGGGCATCGGTTGCAAGATCAGCCGATGTTGCGGAAGCATAATTCCCCTGCGACTCTCCTACACCACGATCGTCATACCTTAGTACTGCGATACCTTTCCGTGTCAGATAATCGGCAATTACACTGAACGGTTTGTGGCCGAGCAACTCCTCATCCCGGTTCTGGGCCCCCGAGCCTGTTATGAGAACAACAGCAGGGAAGGGACCGTCACCTTTCGGAATGGTAAGGGTACCGCCAAGCTCTATTCCAGCCTTGTTATTTTTAAATTTTACATTTTCAGTGAGGTAAGGGAACGGAGACCTGGGCTCCTGCGGACGGCTCAATGTAAAGGGCTTATCCAGCTTTGCAAGTTCCAGGGGCAAGGTGTTACCCATCTGTGTCCATGTCCCCCCGATCAGAGTATCATTTTTGACAGTGCCTTCATATAACCCGCCGATGGTGGGCGCCGGTATCTTTATCTTTGAACCGTCGAACTCAACCTTTCCCATTGGTATACCTCTGGCACCCTGGTCGGGGCTGTCTAATGTTGCGGCAAGAGAATCGCCGCCGACTGAAAGATTGAAGACTATACGCAGGGTGATTGAGTTGATGTTCAGTTTTCCCATCCACGCACCTGCAAGAGCATGAATATCCATTTTATCCTGGGCAAAAAGTGAAGTTACTGAAAGGGTTGCGATGAGCAATATCTTAATCGATTTTATCATTGGTCTTTTTTAAAGCTTCAAAATTATGCAATTAACATTTGCCTTGTCTTCCATGTAAAGATTTTTTCAAATTGGAAGATAAAGTTACAGGGAAGCGCTATTTTTATAACATGAAAATCGTTGATACCAGGGGTAATCCCTGTCCCGCACCGCTGATTGCCACACGCAGCGCCCTTAAGGAAGCAAAAGCAAGTGAACGGTTCGAAGTCATGACTGATAGTCCCAATGCATTCAGGAATATTTCTACATTCCTGACTGATAACAATATCAGTTTTTCAGCAAGCGGAGGAGAGGGGTTATGGATACTTACAATAACAAAGGATCAATGATCAGTTTAATGACCGATTACCAATTATTATAAGCTTGATTTATGCAGGTTGATCTTCTTCAGATGGTCGAAAGCGGCGGATGTTCCGCCAAGATCTCGCCCGCGCTTCTTGGGGAGCTCCTGAAGGATCTGCCTTTCCCTGACGATCCTGATATTCTCGTGAATATTGATACTCACGATGATGCAGGAGTTTACAGGATCAATGATGAGCTTGCGCTTGTGCTTACAACTGATTTCTTCCCGCCGCTGTGCAGCGATCCTTATGAATTCGGACAGATAGCGGCAGTCAATTCAATCAGTGATGTATACGCAATGGGCGGAACGCCGGTGGTTGCCCTTAATATCATGATGTTCCCTTCAGCAAAGCTGCCGCTTGAGGCTTATGCCGAAATACTCAGGGGAGGTTTCGACAAGGCGTCTGAAGCAGGAGTAAGAATAATCGGCGGGCACACGATTGATGATTTTCCGCCGAAATACGGTCTTGCTGTTGTCGGATTCATCCATCCCGATCATATCATTGCAAATTCGGGCGCAAGGCCTGGTGATATCCTGATACTTACTAAACCTCTCGGTACCGGCGTAATACTTGCCGGGCAAAAGATGAAGATGTCAACACCGGGGGACCTCAGGGAAGCCATGAAAAGCATGAAGATCCTTAACAGTTCCGCTGCGGGGGTTATGAAAAAAAATAATATCAGGGGCGCCACTGATGTGACAGGATATGGACTTGCGGGTCACGCTCTTAAAATGGCAGCAGCAAGCAATGTGTCGATATCTCTGAATATGAGCAGGGTGCCTTTGATTGGCAGTACTTATGCCCTGGTGAATGATGGTTGCATCCCCGGGGCGGCCTTCAGGAACCTGGAGTTTGTATCAAAAGATGCCCTTTTCAGCGCAGATCTTGACTACAA
>JBAVOD010000089.1:0-16494 GCA_049691735.1 Bacteroidales bacterium | reverse complement strand
TCCTGTACCTGTACGACACGATTCAAGGTCTCAAACTGCGGATGGATTCACTGGTTTCGGAAAAGAAAACAGTACAAAAACAGGTTGAAAGATATGAGGAGGATTATCTTAACAAATCAGTCGAATTCATATCGGAAAACATAAATGAGAATTTTAGTCTCCCAATGGCGGATATTGCATTTATCAGATCGGCAGACAATTACGTTGAGATTGTCTATAAGGAAGGTGAATCATTCAAAAAAAAACTGATCCGGAATACCCTGAAAAATATAGAGCAGCAGATAAAGCAATATTCAAATTTTCTCCGTTGCCACAGGATATGTATAGTCAATATGCATTTCATAGAAAAGCTTAACAGGAACAATGAGAGCTACTCTCTGACAATTAAGGGATTCAATGAACAGATTCCTGTTTCGCGCCAGTACCTTTTAAAACTTAAGGAAGCCTTATAAGTTTTCAGGGGCGAATTGCATTCATCCCGGTGTTCTGACTCCTGCCCCTGAAGTGGTTGAATTACCCCTTAATACTTTCAGCTTGTCCCTATTTTAAAGAATTTACATGGCGTACCGGTACTTTTACAACAAAATATCGGTGGTAACACGCAATACAATTTTAAATGAACAAATTATGGAAACAATTCGAACAAGCCAGGCTGAAGATGAGAGAGCATGGCAAAATATAGTCCTAAAGTATGCCCACCCTGATCTGAAGAAAAGCATCTGGCAGATAATCGACTCAGTCGTGCCATATATAGTGTTATGGTATTTGCTATATAAGAGCCTGACCTACCCTTACTGGGTAACATTTCTTTTTACCCTTCTGGCATGCGCGTTCCTGATCCGTATATTTATAATTTTCCACGATTGCGGACACGGTTCATTTTTCAGCTCCAGGAAAGCAAACAGGATTGTCGGGATGGTCATGGGTATCCTTGCCTTTACTCCCTTCGATTCGTGGCATCATCAACACTGGGTGCATCATGCTACGGCAGCCAATCTCGATAAAAGGGGTATTGGTGATGTATGGACGATGACAGTGGATGAATACCTTAAGTCCTCTAAATGGAACCGCCTTGTTTACAGAGCTTTCCGCAACCCGTTCATAATGTTCACAGTCGGCCCGGTATATACTGTATTCATAAGGAACAGGCTGACCAGCAGAATAATGACACGGCAGGAGAAGTTAAATATTTATCTTACAAATATTGCCGTATTGCTAATTGCCGTAGCAATCAGCCTGGCCATTGGTTTTAAGGCGTATCTTATGATTCAGCTTCCGGTAATATTAATTTCCCATATTATGGGAATCTGGCTGTTCTACATTCAGCATCAGTTTGATGATGTTGCCTGGGAGCGGGGAAAAGAGTGGGACTACAAGACAGCTGCTCTGACAGGATGTTCGTTCCTGAAGTTACCTGCTGTATTGCAATGGTTTACAGGGAACATTGGTTATCATCATATACATCACCTGAGCTCCCGCATTCCGAATTATAATCTCGAAGCATGTCATAATGAAAATGACATTTTCAGGGATGTCAGGCCCATAAGGTTATTTTCGACTTTTAAGGCCCTGTATCTGAGCTTATGGGACGAAGCCGGACGCCAGCTTACAACTTTTAAAAGGATAAAGACTTCCTACGGTGCGCTTTAATCTGAAGTCGGGAAATGAATTACAGCTTTTCAGCGATTGCCTGTCGATAGCTCACAGGAAGGTGAAATTTATGAATGACCAGGGGGCTTGCGATTTTGACAATTGTGATGAAATGATCATTTCGTACCCCTAAATACTCCGGAGGGGGACTTGAAAACATTAAGTAACAGGGAAATCAGTCTGATTTGCAACATTTTCAAATTGTGGTCTTTTGAAGCCCCCTCCGGGTATGCGCGTCAACTTAAGAAAGGGACAACACCATCACCCGTAAAAGCCCCTGCCCCAGCGGGGCTTTAAAGTCCAATATCCACGGTCACGCCCGTGGTAGGATGCATATTTTTTCTGTCAACCACAGAGTGGTTGAAGAAAAAGCCAGGAATTTCGTAATTTTACTCCTGTGCTAAAAATGGAAAAATATGTCAACCTACACTCAACTTCTGTATCAGCTTGTTTTCGGAAGTAAGGACAAATTTCATTCAAAGAGGAACTGATCAGTCTTTTAAAAGAACATGGAGTTGATTATAAGGAAGAATATTTATATATCTGATTTTCTTCAACACCGCTGGTGTTGAGTGGATCAAGACGGCCCTTTACCATGGACGTTACCATGGATATTGGACTTCGATGCCGCTGGCATCTCACGGGAACTATAATTATGCTAATCTGCCCACTGCTCCTGGTGAGGCTTGTGATATTGAAAAAGGGAAAGTAGCAGAAGGACGATAGAAGATATAAACACACGCGAAACACCTTCTAAATCTAAAACTTATAAAACAAAAAATCCTTAAGTTGACGCGTATGCCTAAAAGGGGAGGAGGTGCTGGTTATAGAATAAGCTGCTGTCTTGATTCTCTGCGAAAATCTGCGGAGCACTCTGCGGAATCTGCGAGAAATTCTTCATGGCTTGCTAAAATGTGAAAAACCAGTCAACCACCCCGTCAGGAAAGCGGCCTCAGAATTTCTCTTTTGCCAGTTCAGGGATATTATCATCCTTTGTAACCGGCCTTATCCTGAAGGAATACTCGTATTTCCTGTCACTCAGCCTGTATTGCGGATGAACCTGGGCTCCCCATGAATTGTCGCCTCCTACCCCCATCTGTCCAAGGTCAACATTAAGGTTGACAAAATCACGCGGCTTAACATTAGTCGTGTGAGTATTGGCTGTTTTTGCATCACTCCGGTACTGAGACAGCTTTCCTGGCGATTCAAAATCGTCATGCACATTTTTCAGGGCAGCAAAGCATATCAGGGGATCACCGCAAATAAGCAGCCCGGTGCCACTCTCATCAGTAAGTGTAAGCCAGCGCGTGTCAGTCTTGTATCCGTTTTCCTGAGGTCTGATATAAGGCACGTACTGGTCGTCGACAGTGCTTTCGTAAAGCCCGACATCAGCCGAGGTTTTCCTGTCACAATAATTCTCGTGAGGCCCGCGTCCCAGCCAGGTGAGATTCATGTACTCCTCCGGGATCTGCAGCTGCATTCCCATCCTCGGTATTTCAGGCACCTTGTCCGAAACTTTTGAGAACTGGTTCTTTATTATCACATCACCGGAGCTGAATATAGTGTAAGTAGTGACATATCCGGCAATTTTGACGCCTTTCTCATCAGGAATATCATATTCGAAAGTAACTGAGGCCTTTCCAAGTTCGGCCTGACCGATTGCGGCTTTTTTGATAGTAATTCTATCGCCGGCGTTTTTCCAGACCCCCATGAGCCTGACCATATTATACCCGTAGTCGTTGTCAGTAGGCGGCCTCCAGAAATCGGGCCGGGGACCGTTTTTAAGCAATTCCTTCCCTTTAAATACAAATGACTCAAGGTCACCTTTTTCAAGATTGAAAACCAGTTTCATATTTGTACCGCTGACTTCATATCTGGTCCCTGAAGAGCCTGTCTGAAGCAATGCAAGTTTATCCCTCATGGCCGGAACAGGCTTGCCTTCGATGGGCAGTTTGAATTGGGCGGTTGCATAAACATGATCTTCGGGTACATAATTCCATTCGTCACTTCTCGATACCCTGAAGTTCAGAAAATACTCCGATCCAGGTGCAGGCTCAATCCCTGACAATGGGACATTTACTAGTGTGTCCCTTCCGGGTTTGAGATCTGCGAATGTCATTTTTCCTGATCTGACAGTCGCGCCGTCCGACACAACATCCCATTCAGTAGTGAACTCCGAGAGGTTGGTAAACCCATATTTATTTCTGATCCTGATGAGCCCTTTTGCAAGATTGACAGGTTCGAATCCGATATACTGGTAAACCTTCTTCACTTCAGCCAGACCGGGTTTTGGAGTCCTGTCAGGCCAGGTAAGTCCGTTAATACAGAAATTACCGTCGCTTGGTATCCCTTCTTCCCCGAAGTCTCCTCCATAGGCCCAGAATTTTTCGCCATTTTCGTCACTCTTCAAAATTCCCTGGTCAACCCAGTCCCACACAAAGCCACCCTGAAGTTTCGGATACTTCTCTATGACATCCCAGTAATCCTGAAGGTTGCCGGTGGAATTGCCCATTGCATGTGCATATTCACACATTATCAGGGGCCTGTCGTTCCGCGGATCTCTGGCATAGGTTTCAAGTTCTCCGATCGCGGCATACATGGGGCACCATATATCGGAGTGACGCTCCGTGGTATTTGTGTTCTTATCAGCACGTTCATACTGGACTGGCCTGGACGGATCCCTTTCCTTTGTCCACTTATAATTATTCAGGAAATTATGGCCGTCGCCTGCTTCATTCCCCAGCGACCAGATGATAACTGAAGGGTGATTCTTGTCCCTCTCGACCATTCTCTGCATCCTGTCGAGGTGAGCAGCAGCCCATTCGGGCTTGTCGGCAAGTGTAACGTCTTTATTATATCCAATACCGTGCGACTCTATATCTGCTTCATCAATAAGGTAAAGACCGTATTTGTCGCACATCTCATACCAGAGTTCCTGTTGCGGGTAATGTGAGGTCCTTACTGCATTGATATTGTTGCTTTTCATCACCCTGATATCCCTGAGGATTGTAACCTCATCAATAACATGTCCTGTGATATCGTTATGCTCATGCAGGTTGGTCCCTTTAAGGTATATCGGGACGCCGTTTACCAGAAGCTGAGAATTCCTGATCTCTACTTTTCTGAACCCGATTTTTGAGCTTACGCTTTCGAGATCCTTACCTGATTTATCCTTCAGGTTAAGTACGAGCGAATAGAGGGAAGGTGTTTCTGCAGTCCATTTATTCACATTGGGAAGATCCTTAGTAAAGCTGATATTAACTCCGTTCGCTGAAAGGGGAGATGATTTCGATTCGGACCAGATCTTCTGGTCATTTTCAAAAAGGGCAGCTTCGACTGCCACATCTGATTCACTGTTATCAACTCTTTTCAGGGAGACATCAAGCCTGAGCTGACCATCGGCATAATTATTTTCAAGGTCCCCGACAGCAAAAAAGTCAGCAATGTACGATTTGGGCCGGGCATGTAGGAAAACACTCCTCTGGATCCCGCTCAGCCTGAAAAAATCCTGGTCTTCGAGGTAGCTTCCATCGCTCCATCTGTAAACCTCTACGGCAAGTGAATTATTTCCCTTTTTTAAGTATTTCGTTATATCGAATTCAGCGGGCACCTTGCTGTCCTGGCTGTAGCCGGCCAGCTGACCATTTACCCAGACGTAAAACGCAGAGCTTACGGCACCGAACTGAAGAAAGATCTCCTTTCCGTTCCAGTCCGACGGAACTTTGAAATTCCTTTTATACGAACCTACCGGATTCCCCTCGTGCGGAATACGTGGAGGGTCACTCTTAAAGGGGTATGAAATGTTAACATAGATCGGGACATCATAACCCTCCATCTGCCAGTTCGAAGGTACGTCAATCTCATCCCAGTCGCGGGTATCGTAATCGTCCTTGAAGAACCAGAAAGGCCTTTTGTCGGGCGAATCAGCATAATTGAATTTCCACAGGCCGTCAAGAGAAAGGTAGTTTGGCGACTCTGATTTTCTGGCCCTCAGGGCTGACAGTTCATCAGGAAAGCTGATTATCGTTGCATGAGGTGCTTCCCTGTTCCGGGCGAACATTTCAGGATTCTCCCAGTCACGGGGCTCTTTCTCAGTAAAGGCGACTCCTTCATATTTACTGTACCTTTTACAGGCCGTTAAAACGATGCCCAGAATCAGAAAAGAGAACAGAAGCTTCTTCATATTTTGTTTCTTTAAGTTTATATACTCAGCCGTTTATCTTCCCTTAATCCTGTAACCTATTGAAAACTGAAGTGAATTATTATACCAGGGATCTGTGTACTCATAAATTGTTGTTGCGGGAAGGAGTCCGACAATATACCTGATAGTCAGGTTTATGTGATTGGGAAGATTGGCCTCTATCCCGACTGCAATCCCGTAATCGAACGAACGATAATAGTCTTCTATCTCCGATTTAATGCCTGTCTCCATGTCTTTCTGAGTGGCTTTCAGCCTGTAGCTGACCTGCGGGCCTGCATGAACATTGAAATATCTGACAGGCTGAAATCTGACAAGCAGGGGCAGGTCAAGATATGTTACATCATCCTGCATATTGTCGTAAAAATCTTCCCAGTGTGAACCACGTTGCGAAATATTCAGTTCGGGTTGAAAAGCCAGATATTTAAAGAAGAAATAGTTACAATAACCTCCGGCATTGAAGCCTAAAATGTTCCTGACCTTGTAGCCGGCATCTTTATTGGTTGTTGTCTGTCCCGATATGCCTGCACCGGCCCTGACGCCATAGCCAAACCGGGGTTCTGATCGCCTGTAGTACTTCGACTGTGCATCCGCAACAGAATGAATAGTGCTCAGAACTATGAGAATCAGAATGTACTTCTTCATAAAGGTTACTTTCCGGTTGAATTTACTACGGCTAAAAATAGCCAAAAACATAATCCCGGCCAAAAATATTAAGTCAACATAAAAGCGGAACACATCCCGTAGTTTAATCCGGGTCATTCCGGCCTTTACGTTTAATAAAACGAGTTTTATGATTAACTATTCTTGTAAGGCTGATAATTTTTCAGTAACTTGTTTGAATAATCATATTTGTTAAATATAACCTGCCATGGATAAGAAAGTAAGCAAGCTCTATCAGGAATTCAGGGAGGGCCGTTCAACACGGCGCTCATTTGTTAAAAAGCTGGCCCTTGTAACGGGCGGTAGTGCAGCTGCAGTTGCATTGATCCCGGTGATTGAAGATAACATCGCTATGGGAACTGATTTTGATCAGGATAACCCGGATCTGGTAACGGAATTCATAAAATACCCCGGTGCGACCGGTGAAATGCTGGCATACATGGCCATGCCAGCAAAAGGGAGTAAATTCCCGGCTGTCGTGGTTATCCACGAGAACAGGGGACTTGTACCTCACATTCAGGATGTTACAAGAAGGATGGCAAAGGAGGGATTTCTGTCTCTAGCGCCCGATGCCCTGTCGCCGCTCGGAGGTACGCCCGAAGATGTCAGCAATGTAGGTGCAATGTTCAAGCAGCTCGACAATGAGAAGACAATACAGAATTTCGTTGCTGCAGTTAAATATCTCAAAACCCATCCCCGCTCAACAGGGAAAGTAGGTTGTACAGGTTTTTGCTGGGGTGGCGCAATGACAAACCAGGTGGCTGTGAACTCTCCTGATCTTGATGCTGCGGTTCCTTATTACGGCAGGCAACCTGTGGAGGCGGATGTTGAAAAGATTAAGGCTCCCATCATGGCCCATTATGCAGAAAACGATCCCGGTATTGATGCGGGGATCCCCGCCTTCGAGGAAGCTTTGAAAAAATATCACAAGGAGTACCAGATATTTATTTATCCCGGAACAAGCCACGGTTTCAATAACGACACCAATCCGGAGCGTTACAATGAGCAGGCTGCAAAGCTTGCCTGGTCAAGAACCGTTGGGTTCTTTAAGGAGAAGCTGAAATAGGGGGGGGCGTTTTACCCCACCACAGCACAAAGCCCGCGCCCCCCTCACTCCCCTCCCCTGTATACCTCAGCAATTGCTTCTGTAAAGGGCTTGATATGATTAAAGAAATATCGGTATCCTTCACAGAGGTAATTCAAACCTGCCTCTCCATCCGGTGTTTTGATAAACCGGTTCCTGGGACATTCGCCGTTACACATCGGCCTGACCTCACAATTTAGGCACATTCCCGGAAGCGATGTCAACTTTGCTGCTCCGAATTCATGCTGCCTTTTGCTGTCGAGAAAGGAGGAAATGGATCCCCGGCAAATATTGCCAATAAGGTGTTCAGTGTCAACATAATGATCACACGAATAAAAATCCCCGTTTGACTCAATTACGGGAACACCGCCGCACTTTTCCCTGAACACGCACAGTGCATGCTCCTGGTTGAATGCACTCCTTATTGCCTCTTCAAAGATCTGGATCTTAATAGTTCCGATATCTTTCTTCATCCACTCATCGAATATCTCTGAAAGGAACCGGCCAAATCCCTGAGGATCTACCGATTCGCCGGTAACGCCGTTTTCAGCAGCGTCATCCCTATTGACAAGGGGCAGGAAGGTTACATACCTGACACCCAGTTGCTTAAAAAAATTATAAACAACCAGGGCGTAATTGACATTGCGTGCACTTACTACACAAAGGATCTCAGTCGGTATTCTATGCTTTCTTAACAGATTATGCCCACTTAATACCCGGTTCAGTGTGGGCTGTCCGCCAATCGAACGCCTTGTTGAGTTATGCAATTCGCCTGGACCATCAATGCTTATCCCCACGATAAAATTTTCCCTGGCAAAAAAACTGCACCATTCTTCGTTGATCAGGGTTCCATTGGTCTGGATGCCATTCATGAGAACCCTGCCTGAGGGAAGGTGTTTTTTCTGAATTCCGGTAACGGTCCGGTAAAAATCGATCCCCGCCATCATTGGTTCACCTCCGTGCCATGAGAACATAATCTCTTTTTCAGTCGATGCCTCAATATGCCGGATTATATACCGTTCAAGGATCTCGCTGCTCATTACCGGACTTTCATTCTCTCCATGCAGCTTTGTCCGGCTTCTGTAATAACAGTATGAGCATTTCAGGTTGCACGCAGCACCCACTGGTTTTGCAAAGATCTGGAATTCACGCGATTTTGCAGTCATCCTTCCTGATAAGAAATATTATTCAAGCTCGGTGGTATCCCACCCTGTTATCTGATCGAAGGCATCCGGAGGGATGTCCATCCTTATCCTCAGGCCAACCGGAAAATAGTTGTTTATCCTCCTGCCTATGTGCTTGGCAAATCCCAGGTTAACCTTTTCATACCGGACTATAAACCACCCTGCAACGTTTTCATTCACCTTAAATGGTTCACGCCGCAGGTAAGCCAGCGCCCGGCTGTTGTCAAGATCGCAGGCCGGAAATGCTGCCTTTCTCAGTCCTGTGTTTACAGCAAGTTCATGGCCGGGCAGGTATTCCCTGCCAACGATCCTGCTTATTCTTATTCCCGGTCTGACGATCCTGAGTTTTTCTGACAGAACCATTAATTCATCAGGAGTACAGGGAATACATACAAGCTCATCTGAAATCCTCAGTATCCGGTTCTCAGGAAAGGTTGTCAGTCTCTGCGAATTTTCGGTATCCTCTCTGCCTGTGCTCCTGAAAGCTCTTTTTCCGGTCGCCTTGCGGGGAGTCTCTTTCTCGGTTATACGACCATTTTTTCTGACAACTGACAGGAAAAAACCTTCGCCTTTTACCCTGTCCGGATAAAATCCGTATCCTGTAATTCCCTGATAATTGATCTCAGTTATTCCCGGATATCTGCTTACATCGAGTCTGAATGACTCCGCATCAAACTGTTCAGTCAGCCATTTTATATTGTGCTCATTTTCAGCAGGATTAAATGTACAGGTACAGTAGATCAAAAATCCGTTCTCCTTCAGTGAGGGCCAGGCATCACTGAGGATCCTTTTCTGGCGGTCAGAGCACATGGCTGTGTTTTCCACGGACCATTCACTTACGGCAGCCGGATTGCTGAACATACCTTCCCCTGAGCATGGGGCATCAACAACGATCACATCGAAAAAGCCGGGCAACCGCGCGAAAGCCGAAGGATCATTCCGGGTGACAATTGTATTTGAAAGCCCCCATCTTATAACATTCTCTTCCAGCACTGAGGCTCTTGAGCTGATCGTTTCGTTTGAGACAACAAGCGAATCCTCACTGATCACAGAAGATAAGTGTGTTGTTTTTCCCCCCGGTGCCGCACAAAGGTCAAGGACCCTTATCATGTGAGGCAGTCCTGTAAGCTGACGAAATGCTTCCCCGAGGAACATGCCGGAGGCTTCCTGCGGGTAATAGCATCCCGAATGGAAAAGAGGATCAAGTGTAAAAGAAGGTCTCCTGTCAATATAGAAGCCGTTGCTGCACCATGCCACAGGTTCGGCATTGAGGGGCTTCCTGTTCCACTTGGCTCTGTTGATCCTTATACTTACCGGTGAAGGTTGTCCCAGGGCATCCAGAAAAGACCCGGCATCGATGTATTGCTGACTTTTTATCCGATTTATGAATGCCTCCGGGAACATTTGTTATAAAATTAACAAAGAAGATCCCACCGTTATTTCTGTTTCAAAGGGATCCTGAAAATAGTTATACTCGCCGGACCGACTTCCAGCCGGTTCCCGGTATTTAAAACTTCAGGACCTTCAATAACTACGGTCGGTGCCCTTCCGGGTTCATTTGTCGACATCACATCAGGTGCGGTGACTTTCCATACCTCTGCGCTGCCATTTGAACTGCCTCCCGTAAGGGTCAGGGGAAATGAAACAGATCCAGGGGTCGGATTGACAACCGACAGAGTGAGCGTATCGCCCGACGTGGTAAGTGTAGCACCGATATCGAGAGGCCTTGTTTCACCTGAAATCTCAACAGGGATGAACCCGAACTTGTGACGGTAGAGTTTCAGCACCTGCCCGGTTGCGTCAAGCACCGAATGGGTTGTGTTGGTCTTGATGCAGCCAATTACATTTACAGTCTGGGCATAATTGGCCATGTAGATTATATCGGAATTTTTGGAAAACTCATTAATACCTGCGGCAATCCCCATGGCATCCCTGAAGAAATACCTGGTCCCAAGTTCGCCGTAAATGTAGGGTCCGTACCAGTAATTCCATTCGTCCATGCAAATACGTATGTCCTTACCATTAAGTGCCGGAATTGTATTCCTGTATTCCCTGTGGGCGACAGCTTTCTCACGGATTGCGTCCGGGATCTGATTTACATGGGTCATCAGCCCTCCTCCGTGGTAATCCTGCTTGTAAAAGTGCTCGCTTATGTATTCCATATTATCGGCACAATTGGCAAGTACCATTTTGTCCCAGTCACCAAGATTGCCGACAGCTATTAGCTTAATCGAAGGATCAGCCGACCGCATCTTTGAAGAAAACTCATTATTCTTCTTAGTGAACTCTTCTGTCGACATATGGCCAAGCTGCCAGTCGCCGTACATTTCATTTCCGATTGACCAGAATCTGACTTTCCACGGATCAGCGTGACCATTTGCAGTACGAAGCTTTCCCATCGGGCTGTCAGCCGGTCCGTTTGTGTATTCAACTTCCGCTCTTGCCTCATCTGAGCTGCCCAGGCCTGCATTGACCGCAATATACGGCTCAGTACCAAGCAATTCGCAAAGCCGCATAAACTCATGTACGCCGACATCGTTACTTTCAACCCCAAGCCAGGCCGGGTTTTTTCTCGGAGGGCGCTTATCGCGATCACCTAATCCGTCATGCCAGTTATAGCCGCTGACAAAATTGCCACCGGGCCACCGGTAAACAGGTGACTCCAGTTCCCTGAGCAGAGCAAGTACGTCGCTGCGGAAACCTTCGATATTGTCTTCGGGCATCAGAGAAACAGTACCGACCCACATTTTGCCCTCCCCTTCCGGTTCGATCGAAAGGACTGCATTGTGAACAAGGGTGCCGGATCTGAATTCAATAGGATATGAAGAATACTTATTTGTAAGGTTGGTGATCTCAACAGAATCAGCCTTATCATTCCATGCAAGAGTCACTTTTGCTTTTTTTATTCCTGAGGTGGCTTTGAGAACAATATGACCTTTATAGCCAAGGTTTTCCTTCAGACCCAGGTTTTCCTGTGAAAGGATTGCTTTTTTCCCTTTGGTCGAAGCCAGCACGGGGCTTTTTGTCCCGGTGAAGGGATCGGAGGTCTCAATTGTGAAGAGGTCTTTGTCACCTGTGACTTTCCAGGCTGATTCCCTTGTTCCCGGATTATACCAGAATTTACGGTCATCAAGCATTTCAGCCCAGATCCCGCCATAGATGCACCGTCCGAGGTGTTCTATAAACTGGCCGTATATATAAACCGGCATTTGTTCAGCTTTTTTGGCTGTGTTTATTTTAATGTCAGTTGTGATCTTCTCCGAAGAAAGGAGGTCCATCCTGACATCATCAAACCATGCCCTTCCCCTGGCCGTCCCGGCAACATCGAGGACACATGCAAGAACGGTGCAGTCGTTGTTTCCGGTCTCGAATTCGTAAGTAACCGGTGTCCAGTCATTTGTGCCCACAAAACCCTGAGGCTCAACTTCAAGGCCATCGAGCATGAAACCGGCTCCCTTTCCGTTCTCAGAGATAATGTCTTCTGTCTTTATCCAGCCTGTAAACCTGTATTTTGAC
Organism: Bacteroidales bacterium; assembly: GCA_049691735.1. Taxonomy (GTDB): domain Bacteria; phylum Bacteroidota; class Bacteroidia; order Bacteroidales; family VadinHA17; genus LD21. Next base: position 4,199 of record JBAVOD010000089.1, on the reverse strand, counting down.
CAGGGTTTTAGCAGGACTTTGGTTGACCATTTGCCATTTGCGGATCTGTCGGCATGGATAAAAAGACTCTTTGAACCGCTTTTTGCTACATTGTCATAAAACTGAACTGCATTTCTTGCTCTCTGATCGGACGTCCAGCCAGAGACAACTGAGCCATCGGTAATTTCGGCCGACGGGTTTTGAATGACGCCGTAATCCGGACCTCCGGAAGGTGAACCGGGTGTGGAGCAGCCTGCCACGATCGCAGCTGACACTGCCAGAAGGAAACTTAAATGTGACTTCATTGGTAGTTATAAAATTAGTATTAGAATTAGAACAAAGCTCTATATCACTCCTCGCTTCTGGCAATAGCCTCCATATTTCCTGCTGAAAATCTTCTCCAGATATAAAATACAGGTACTCCGAGAAGGACTATTATCAGGCCCGGGAATGTATAATCAGGTTTATATATAAGCAATATGATCATAATGAATGTGGTAGTGAGGATATAGATCGCCGGTATAACAGGGTAGCCAAAAGCCTTGTAAGGCCTCGGGATATCCGGCCGCTTGCGGCGGAGGACGAATATTGCCAGGATTGTCAGGGTAAAGAAGATAAGCACTGCGAAGATCACATAATCGAGCAGGTTACTGTATGTTCCTGACAGGCAAAGCAGTACTGCCCATACTCCCTGGATGGCGATCGCAAATCCCGGTACCCCTTTTTTGTTGATCTTAGCTACCTTTCTGAAGAAAAGTCCGTCGCGTGCCATTGCATAATATACTCTTGGTCCTGCCAGGATCAGTCCGTGATTGCATCCGAAGGTGCTGATCATAATAAAGATGGCCATGATAACGGCGGCATAATTGCCGAAAACCACGCTCATAGCTGAAGTTGCAACCCTGTCGTCGGTTGCGAACTGAATACCCCTCGAAAGGACATCAGTTCCCGCGGGAGATCCCGAGAGCGGAAGTATCCTGATATAGACAAAATTTACCAGAATGTAGATCACCGAAACCAGCAGGGTACCGAAGAAGAGGCTCAGCGGGACATTCCTTTTGGGATTTATCACCTCGCCCGAAATGTAAGTAACATTGTACCATGCATCAGCGGCGAACAGCGATCCGACAAGGGCTGTGCCGATTGCTGCGACAAGGGCAAAGCCCGCAAGAGGAATAATCTGGTTATCAGAGCCTATCCTTGCCGCATGCCAGAACACTTCTTTATTGATCTGGAATGAATTGATCCCTTTTGTAGCAAAAAAACCTATCAGAATAACTCCAAAAAGAGCAAGAACTTTTGTCGATGTAAAAATGTTCTGGACCGTCTTGCCGGTTACAATACCCCTTGTGTTCAGCCAGGTAAGGAAACTTATCATCGCGATTGCGATCACCATTGTGCTGGTTATTTTCAGCGGGCCTGCGTGCATCAGTATATTGCTATCAGAGATCCAGGGGAAAAGGACTCCGCTGAATTTGGCGAATGCCACAGCTACTGCAGCAATTGATCCGCACTGAATGACAAGAAAGGTCGTCCAGCCGAACAGGAATCCGATCAGCGGATGGTAAGCTTCCTTGAGGTATACATACTGACCTCCCACATGGGGCATCATCGAAGCAAGTTCACCGTAGCTGATTGCGCCTATGATGGTTATAACCCCCGTGATAAGCCAGACAACCATCAGCCATCCCGGCGAACCAACCGTTCTTGCAATGTCGGCACTTACAATAAATATCCCCGAACCAATCATCGCCCCGGCAACAATTGCAATTCCGTCGAAGAGGTTAACACGCTTTTTGAGCAGATGATTTTCAGCCTGCATGTAATATCAGTATCACTTGCAGACAAATGTAATTAAGAATTTCAAAGAATTGTCAACCGGAAATATTTTATAAAAGCAGTTTGCAAGGAATAAAAAACAGGATATCTTTACCTTCCGGCAATCATTAATACCCAAATCCATTTAATATCAGACCAATGAAGAAATACTTATTAATTGTTTTAGCTGCTTTAATAACTATAAGCACTACAGCCCAGAAATTTCCCGGGCTTGCAAAAACACCTCCTATGGGATGGAACACCTGGAACAGGTTTCATTGTGATGTAAGTGAGGCACTTATAATGCAGGCTGCAGATGCAATGGCAAGCAGTGGCATGAAGGATGCCGGCTATGAATATGTGGTGATCGATGACTGCTGGCAGATGTCGCGCGATGAGAACGGAGAGATCGTTCCTGACAAGGAACGTTTTCCCCATGGAATGAAATATGTTGCCGATTATGTTCATTCGCTCGGGCTCAAGTTCGGAATTTATTCAAGTGCAGGTAATGTTACCTGCCAGAGGCGCCCCGGTGGCCTGGGCCATGAATACCAGGATGCAAGGACCTACGCACGCTATGGCGTTGATTATCTTAAATATGACTGGTGTGGCACCGGGAGTCAGGATGCAAAATCATCCTATTCGAATATGCGTGATGCTCTGCATGCAGCCGGAAGGCCCATAGTATTCAGCATCTGTGAATGGGGCTCGAACAAGCCGTGGGAATGGGCCGGCGATGTGGGACATCTGTGGCGGACCACGGGCGACATCAACGATTCGTGGAACAGCATGATAGATATCTTTGAGCGTCAGAAGGATCTTGCAAGATATGCCGGTCCGGGCAAATGGAACGATCCCGACATGCTTGAGATCGGAAACGGCGGTATGACGACTGAAGAGTACAAGACTCACTTTTCGCTGTGGTGCATGCTGGCAGCTCCTCTGATGGCAGGAAATGACCTTCAGAACATGTCGGAAGACACAAAGGCAATCCTTCTTAATAAGGAAGTGATCGCTCTTGACCAGGATTCACTTGGAAGGCAGGCTACCTGTTACAGGGATGACGGAAACTACCAGATCTGGGTAAAGGCACTGAGCAACAATGAAAAAGCTGTGTGTCTGCTGAACAAGAGCGACGAGAAGAAGTCGGTCCTTGTCGATTTTGCACTTCTTTCACAGATCAGGAGCTTTGGTCGCGGATTCGGTGGCCCGCGCAGTTCCACACCGCTTACACTCGCCGATTACCGTATCAGGGACCTTTGGCAACACAAGGACATTACCCTGAAGGAGACTTCGATGTATGTGGATATACCTCCGCATTCGGTAAAGGTTTACAGGTTTATAAGGAAATAAGGCGGGAAGCTGAGTTTATTAAATGTCCCTTCAGTAAAGAAGATTCCGTTCAGATTCCACGACCGTGCGGCAGGAGATTACGCGTTCCTAATTACAATTATATTTTATCTGATTTTTGATAGCGTAACTACGAAAGCACAGTGAGGTGGAAAGTCAATTTATTATGCTTAATATTGTGTTGATAAATTAATCGGGGAAGATAAATTTTATCATTGCTGTAAATTTTTTGTCATGTAACCGGTAGTTATTAATAAAAAATTATTGGTTAAATTCGAAATTTATATTGACTCTAAGTAAGCCTGAATACCTATATAAAAAGAATATTGAAAAATTTTCCCGGAGACATAGAATTGGTTGAAAAACTTCAAAAAGGCAGTGTGGAAGCTTTCGATTTGATATATGGAAAATATTCCGGGAAACTTTACTTATTTGCACTTAAATACCTCAGGTATAAAGCAGATGCTGAGGAGCTTGTTCAGTCAGTATTTTTGAAGTTATGGGAGAACAGAAAAAATCTGAATAAAGAGTTTTCTTTCAAATCCTATCTTTTTACTATTGCTTACAACGATATCTGTAAACTTTTCCGTAACAGGCGTTACAGGCAACAGTTCATTGAAGATAAGCTTTATGAAAATCCCCTCTCTTCTTGTGATGAAGCTGAAGGGATTGAATACCGGTCAATTCTTGAGAGGGTACAACAAATAATTAACAAACTGCCCGAAAGGCAGAAGAGTATTTTTCTTAAAAGCCGGAACGAAGGTAAATCGTCAAAAGATATTGCATCAGAATTGAATCTTTCTCCCGGTACAGTAGATAATTATATTTCAGAAACTCTGAATCTGATACGCAGCAGGCTACGTTCAGAAGATTTTGCTCTGCTACTGGCTTTTTCTCTATTTTTTTCATAAACTGAAGTGTACAGCAAAAATTCACTTCATTATCCCGGAAATAAATTAAATAAGTACCGTTACGATTTAAACTTTAGTTTAAACAACTAACGGACTGTTAGTGACATGCTGACAGGCAATTGCAGGTTCGAAATAATAAGT
>JBAVOD010000088.1:0-9093 GCA_049691735.1 Bacteroidales bacterium | reverse complement strand
ATCCTGTCCTTGTCGGCAGTATTAAGGTCGATGCCTGAATTAGCGATAGCCTCGTCGGAGGCAATATGTGCAAACTGTGAATAAAGATCAAGCTTATTGGCTTCTTTCCTGTCGAAATATTTTGAGTAGTCATAGCTTTTTACTTCGCAGGCGAATTTGGTTTTGAATTTTTCAGTATTAAAACGACTGATCATTCCCGATCCGCTAACCCCGTTTTTAAGGCCCTCCCAATATTCCTGCAAATTATTTCCCAGGGGAGTAATAGCTCCCAGTCCTGTGACTACAACTCTTTTCATAAATGGAATTTTAAGAATGCAAGACTATTTTGCATTCTCTTCGATGTACTTGATAGCATCTCCCACAGTACTGATACTTTCAGCCTGATCGTCCGGGATGCCGATATTGAATTCTTTTTCAAATTCCATGATCAATTCAACCGTATCAAGAGAGTCAGCACCCAGATCATTGGTGAAACTGGCTTCGGGAGTTACTTCAGATTCATCAACTCCAAGTTTATCAACTATAATTTCTTTTACTCTCGTGGCAATGTCAGACATGTCATTAAATTTTAATTAGTAATACTTTAAACCTTGCAAAGAAATATATTTGTACCATATTTTTCAAATGATTTGGTGTTTTTCTTTATTTGAAGAGGCAACAATCAGACATTCAATAAGGTAAAGTTGGGATGGCTGATGTTTTAATTTAATACCCTGTCATGTAACTTCCATTAAATGACGAATATCGCAATTTTTGCATCAGGTTCGGGCACAAATGCCGGAAATATCATAAAATATTTTTCGAACAGAAATTCGGCAAAAGTAAAAATTGTCCTTTCAAACAGGCGTGAAGCCTTCGTGCTGCAACGTGCTGCTTCGCTGAAGGTAAAATCGGTGTTTTTCGACCGTTATGAGTTTTATGAATCGGACAGGGTGCTGGATTGCCTCAGGGACGACAGGATCGATTTTATAGTGCTTGCCGGATTTTTATGGCTTGTTCCCGAAAACATTCTCGTAGCTTATAACCACCGCGTAGTAAACATCCATCCGGCGCTTCTTCCACTGCATGGAGGTAAAGGATTGTATGGCGACAGGGTTCACAGGGAGGTGATTGCCAACCACGAACGGGAATCAGGCATTACTATTCATTACGTTAACAGCCAGTACGATGCGGGAGATATTATTTTCCAGGCCCGTTGTGCTGTTGAACCCGGTGATACGCCTGAAAGCCTTGCTGTGAAAGTCCATGCACTCGAATACAGGTATTTTCCCGAAGTTATTGAGGAGCTTGTGAAAAAGTTGCCCGATAATCATTAAAATGTATCAAGAAGGCTTAACACGGCCATCTTTACTTTTCCGAACTTTTCTTTATTCTGCTCTGAAACCGGTTCAACAGGAGGAGCGTCAACCTTCAGGGGATCGACCGGTGAGCCGTCTTTATAAAACCTGAAATCGAGGTGAGGCCCTGTGGAAAGCCCGCTGGTGCCGACATATCCGATGATATCGCCCTGTTTTACGAATTTTCCGGCGGCAACGCCCTCCCCGAACCTGCTCAGATGGAGGTAAGCAGTCGAATAAACACTGTTGTGGACTATCCTTACAACCCTGCCTGATCCGCTTTCATACGCACACTTAGTTATCCGGCCATCTCCTATTGAATGAACAGGAGTTCCGACCGGAGCAGCATAATCGACACCGAAATGGGGCCTCCTTATCCTGAGTATGGGATGCATCCTGGATGATGAAAATCTGGAGGAAACCCGCGAGAACTGCAGCGGTGCTTTCAGGAAAGCCTTCCTGAGACTGTTGCCGTCTTCGTCGTAATATCCCTCCCTGCCGTCCTGGATAAAAGGTAACGAGCTGATCTTTGTTCCTGTTCCCGAAAACTGGGCGCCGTAAATCCTTCCGATCCCCATCGGTTTGTCATCAATTGAAAGCTCTTCGTATATCACCTTGAAATTATCACCTTTTTGCAGTCCGAAAAAGTCGATAGTCCATGCAAATATTTCAGAGAGGTCGCCTGCCAGCATAGGATTCAGGCCGCCTGCCTTCATGGCATCCCAGAGTGATGTTTCGATCGTGACAGATGCGTATTTTATCTCTCTCCTGATCTCCTTCCGGTACGGTGTTATATTAAGTGAATCATTGAAACTGAACACGTAACATGTCGAGGGATCGTGCTCGTAAACAAGATATCTTACGCGTTCAAGGCTGTCTTTATCGCAGAAAAGAGTATAGGCGTTTCCCGACCTTATTTTTCTGACGTCGAAAACAGCCTTTGAATTTTTGACAAGAACATCTATTTCCTGCATGGTTATGCCATGTTCCAGCAGTATCTCCGACAGAAACCCGTTACGTTTCATACGTCCTGAAACTAGGATGAATGAATCGGAGGGAATTCCGTAAAGGAATGAAACGGTGTCGGGCCGGGATAAGATTGTGGTATCGGGCTGCATGGCAGTCTGCTGCTGCACAGCACCCCTGTTTTTGCAGGAGAAGGTAAGCGCCGGAGTCAATAAAATCAAAAAGATGAGCTTCAGTCTGAAATGCATCGGAGAGGACTTTTTTTTACCTGGTTACTACATTTACAATTTTGCCAGGCACCACAATGACCTTCACCGGAGCTGAACTGCCAAGCCATTTATCGGCCCTTTTGTCGGCCAGGACCCTACTGGTGATCTCTTCCCTGGAAAGGTCGGCCGGAAGGGTAAGTTTAAATCTCATCCTGCCATTGAAAGATATGGGATATTCAATTGTATCCTCTTTAAGGTATTCTTCATTGACCGGTGGCCAGGGCTCGTACGCAAGTGTTTTGCCGTGCCCGAGGATCTGCCAGAGCTCCTCGGCAGTGTGCGGCGCAAATGGTGAAAGTATCCTTACAAATACGCTTGCCGATTCACTGTTTACATGGCCCTTCTTATAAGCAAGGTTAAGGAAGATCATCATTGCTGAAATTGCCGTATTGAAATCAAGACTCTCAATGTCGCTGCCAACCTTTTTGACTGTTTTATGAAGTAGCTTCAGGATCTCAATGTCTTCCTCACCTTTAAAAATGTTTCCGGGATTGGAAAAGAACCTGAAGGCCCGGCCCAGAAAACCGAAGACACCCTTGACTCCTTTTTCGTCCCATGGCTTTGTAATATCCAGCGGGCCCATAAACATTTCGTAGAGTCTGAGCGAGTCGGCACCATATTTTCTCACGACATCATCAGGATTCACAACGTTCTTGAGCGACTTCGACATCTTTGCAACAATCTGCCTTAATTCTGTTCCGCTTTCGGTGTTGTAGAACTTCCCATCCCGCTCCCCGACCAGATCGCCAGATACTTTTGCACCTGCCTCACTTTCGTAGGCAAATGCAAGGATCATTCCCTGATTGAATAGCCTGCGATAGGGTTCATCAGTTGAAACTATGCCAAGATCAAACAGGACCTTGTGCCAGAACCGGCTGTAAAGAAGGTGAAGGACTGCATGTTCGGCCCCTCCTATATAAAGATCGACGGGCATCCAGTATTTTTCCTTCGCTTCGTCGAAGATCGAGGTGTCGTTGTGAGGATCGATATAACGAAGGTAATACCAACATGAGCCTGCCCATTGCGGCATAGTGTTGGTTTCCCTGCGTCCTTTCCTGCCGTTAGCGTCGGTAACGTTCAGCCAATCCACTGCGTTTGCCAGGGGTGACTCGCCGGAGTCTCCGGGTTGATAATTTTCAAGATCGGGAAGCACCAGAGGAAGTTCCGATTCATCAATAAGCGAAATTCCGCCATCCTCCCAGTGAATGACAGGAAACGGTTCGCCCCAGTACCTCTGCCTGCTGAAAAGCCAGTCACGCAACTTGTAATTGACCTTGGCCTTTCCAAGATTCCCCGATTCAAGCCACGCAATTACCCTTGAAATGCCTTCCTCTTTCTTAAGACCGTTAATATCGATGCCGGTGACCGGATCTGAAGAATTAATATAAATCCCGTCTTCGGTCCAGCATTCCTTGCCTCCGAGTATCCTTATGCGCTGTTCAGGATCATTTACGTCCGGATCCTGGATGCATTCTATCGGCAGGCTGAATTTCTCTGCAAACTCGAAGTCCCTGGCATCGTGGGCCGGAACAGCCATTATTGCGCCAGTCCCATAGCCGGTTAGTACATAATCGGCTATCCATATTGGTATATGCTTGTTGTTTACAGGATTAATTGCATAACGTCCTGTAAATACACCCGTCTTTTCCTTTGCCAGGTCGGTCCTGTCGAGCTCCGATTTCAGAGCTGCCGCTTTAATATACGCGTCAACCTGGACCCTGTGTTCGGGTGTTACAATTATGTCGACCAGCTGGTGTTCCGGAGCCATTACCATGTAGGTGGCACCGAACAGAGTATCAGGTCTTGTGGTAAAAACAGTAAGGCTGGCATCAATTCCGTCAAGCATGAAATTAACTTCTGCGCCTGTTGACCTGCCAATCCAGTTGCGCTGCATATCCTTTATTCCTTCGGGCCAGTCGAGATTATCGATGCCCACAAGAAGCCTTTCGGCATAGAGAGGTATGCGAAGGAGCCACTGTTTAAGGGTCCGTTTTTCCACAGGATGGCCGCATTTCTCATGGGTCCCGTCACTTAGGACCTCCTCGTTCGCACAGACGATCCTGCAGCTGGGGCACCACCACACCTGCGCGTTATCATAGTAGCCAAGCCTCCTGGAGTCAATGTAGTTTGCAATGGCTTTTTCCCCCTGATGCTTTACTTCCGCAGGGACCACAAGCTCTGAAACCGGTCTCCCTTTTTGCAGCTTTTCGTCAAACCATGTATTATAGAGCCGGATAAAGATCCACTGTGTCCATTTATAATATTTCGGATCGGTCGTGTTGATCTCCCTGTTCCAGTCGTAGCTGAGACCCAGTTCCCTGATCTGTCTCCTGAATGTATCGCAGTTATTCCTTGTGGTTATCGCCGGGTGGGTACCGGTCTGTAGTGCATACTGTTCGGCAGGGAGTCCGAATGCATCCCATCCCATCGGGTGAAGGACGTTGAATCCGTTCATCCTTTTGAACCGGGCATAGATGTCGGTTGCGGTGTATCCCTCTGGGTGCCCGACATGCAATCCTGCTCCGGAGGGGTAGGGAAACATATCAAGAACATAACATTTCTTCGGATTGGTAAGGTCATCAGGAGTTCTGAATGTTTCATTCTCTTCCCAGTATTTCTGCCACTTCTTTTCTATGTCTTTGAAATTGTATTCCATTGTGGATTAAGATTTTGAGTAGACCGAAGACCGGAGCCTCTGTTTCTCGCAGATTTTCGCAGAAGTCGCCGCAGATTTCCGCAGAGAACGCCGTCTTCCGGCTTCCTTCAGGATTGCGAAAATAGAAAATCTTTGTCAATAATCATGAAGCCGGTTTCCTTTAATAATTTGCGAAATACTTGTAAAACCGGGGTAATGGTTATAATTTTGTCTCAGATTCACGACGTGCGATTCTACATCGGGTCATATCACTTCCGGCGCGGTCGCATGCTGTCTGTCGCAAAAAAATGGTCCCGTAGTTCAATGGATAGAATAGCAGATTCCGGTTCTGTTGGTTGAGCGTTCGAATCGCTCCGGGATCACCAATAAAGGAGAATAGCCGCTGATTTTCAGTGGCTATTGCTTTTTTGAGGGGAACAATTAGTTGTGAATTGTTAATATATAAAAAAAGGGAAAATGTGAAATATCCAGGTTTCCCGGTGAATCATAAATCAGTCACAGTATGGGCCCGCAAAATCAAAATATATTAAGAGTATACCGGACCAAAGCTCAGGCGAGCAAAAGTTATGACAAAATAAGTCACTTTTACGATTATTTCGCCGGTGGATTCGAGAGCAATTTCAGAAAAATGGCCCTGGAGCAGTTAAATATTAAATACGGAGAGGCTGTTCTGGAAATTGGGTTTGGGACAGGTCACTGCCTGAAGGAGATAGCTAAGGCAGTCGGGGAAACCGGAACTGTCTGCGGAGTAGATATCTCTCAGGGTATGCTGGAAGTAGCTCAGAAAAGACTCGAAAAAGCCGGACTGAAAGACAGAATTGAACTCTATTGTGGCGACGCAGCAAGTTTGCCTTATGAGGAACACAAATTTGACGCAGTTTTCATGAGCTTTACTCTTGAACTTTTTGATACGCCTGAGATCCCGATGGTCCTGGATGAAATCAGAAGGGTTCTGAAGCCTCAGGGAAGACTTGGTGTTGTGAGCATGTCGAGAGAGGATGCCAGGTCGGCGTTATTTTCACTTTATGAGTGGGCTCATAAAAAAATTCCAAATTATGCTGATTGCCGACCCATTTATGTCGAACAATCGCTAAAGGACGCCGGATTTGAAATAAAATATAAAAATAAGGTTAAAGAAATTGGTTTGCCTTTGGAGATTGTAATTGGGATAAATGGAGAATCAGGATAGTAGCTTATTCTCCTGGCTCGTGGGTGCCAGGTGCGGGTTGCCGGGTGCCTCAAATCCCCAGGAAGTGAGGTAAAGTAAGGTGATTCATCTGCTTTCTTCTTTTTTCGATCAGATCCCCCAACTCAATTGCCATATTAGCGTTTACGGCGCGGGCCATGGGGAGTACATATTTTTCGGTCTGATTGAGGTATTCGTTCATTTTTTTCCACGTATACTGGTCGCGGTGAAGATCGGTAAGGTTGCTTATGCGGTCGGCTACCTTCAGTATCCTGGCATCCACTGAGCCTTTTTCCAGGATATTTTTCAGGTATGTTGCTTTGGACACGCCTTTAGGTCGTGTAACTTCAAGCACGAGGTCAACCACCTGGTTTGCCTGATCGTCTATCTGGCGTAACTCATTTACATTTGTTTCGGGGACGTCTTCAAGAAGATCGTGAATCAGCGATGCCTTTAGAAGAATATAGTTATCAAAAAGCTTGTAGTCCATGAGTATTGCAAGTGTTGCAAAGGCATGACGAAACTGATTCCCCCCCACGCCCCTTTGCTTTCCGATGAGAGCGGTGGCTTTCAGAATATATGGTGCCAGAACAAGATTCCTTATTTTATCAGTTTCGTTCATTAATTTTTATTTTTATTTTAGACAAGGCACTCTAATTACCAAACGTTTAAGAACGCATGTAGTTCATCATAAATGAATTAAATATCAAGGTTCGGGTTATTTAATTAATTCAATCTGCAGTCAGACTATAAAAATTCAGGTAATTAATTTCTAAGGATTTCGATCATCTCAGTAACAGCTTCGCTGTCGGCAACCTCTCTTACCGGCGAAAGGCCCATGAGAGCGCGGGCTTTGTTTAGATCCTCCTCTGAAATGTAATCCTTGCCAATCATGACAAGATAAAGGATTGCAGATTTAAGCGTATTTGCCTTTATCCTGAAAGTCCAAGGGCTTGACCGTGCCGGAAAGATATGAACATACCTCCTTTCACTGTCAAAGTACTTTAGGGTCCATCGTGAACTGTCGGATAGTGTAATGATCCTGAAGTCGTAATAACCGGTTCCGGCCCAGTCCCTGTATAATGACCTGCTCGAAAAGTTTTTTGATGAAAGAAAGTCAAATATTTCAGCAAATATTATATCAGGGTCCAATTTCCCCGCGTAGATGTCCATCACACAGGTGCCAATGTGTTTTAGCTGCCTGATGAGTGATCCGGCCAGTGGATCAATTTCACTCATGGCATTCCTGTTGATGAAATCCCTGATAAAAGGAAGGTAGTGTTTAAGCGGATTAAACAGCAGAGGTTCAGGTATGTTATTTTCCTCAAGCATACAATTGCAAAGATAAATAAACTGAGGATCATATTCCGCCGTACGGAGATAACCACTAAACCGGGATCAATACCTGTCGAGCCATCTGAATTTTTTATTTGTGTCTCCGAATTTAATTGCCAGTGTAACCTCGTGGGTCCCGTATGTTGCCCGCTGGATCTTGTTAAGCGTGAAATCGAAGGCATAGCCGAAGTACATTGAAGTAAGCATAACGCGGCTGGGAACAAACCTGAACCGCACGTTGGCAATCAGTGCGCCCCCGGCTCCTGTCCGGTAAGCCAGTCCTGCCCAGAAGCTCTGGTCATAAATGTAATTAAAGCCAAGGTCCATCTGAGGTCTTACCTGTTCTGACATTTTCAGCAGGATTGAAGGTTGCCATTCGGTTTTGGTGCCTGAATAAAGATTATAGGATCCGAAAAGATAAAAGTGGCGATCCATCCAGTAATTATGGTAAGCCCCGTTACCTATCTTGGCGGCTGCGCCTGCCATCTGGAGCGCTGAAAATCCAATTTCGTACCTGGGATCCAGAATAATAGCCCCGAAATCGATGTCAGGCACGAAAACTCCCCTGCGCAGCTTATCGTTGAGCAATGGTTCATTCGGATACTCAAAGCTCCCTTCATCAACATTAACCTTGAAGTAGTAACCTGTCATTGCAAGTCCGAGAGACAGCTGTGTATAGTCTGCCACCCAGAAATGGTATGAATATGCCATCTGGAAACCTGTTCTCTGAACAAGGCCATTCCTGTCGCTGAAGATATAGCCTCCCATACCAACCTTTCCTTCAGATTTGGGAACGTATTTCGTCCTGTTCCAGATATTCTGTTTAAGCCTGTAGCTCTTTTTCATGAACCTTGTCTGACCGCTGAAGGAATAGGTCCTTGGAGCACCTGAATAGCCTACCCATTGCTCCCGTGCTGTGATGTTGTAGCTTGTGAATCCGTCACTGCCGGCGTGAGCCGGATTAATCAGGAACTTGTTGAACATGTACTGGCTGTACAGTGGCAATTGCTGCGCAAAAGCCATCTGTCCGACACAAGAGAAAACAACAAAAAATGCCAGCTTTTTCAGAGTAAAAAATTGTCTCATAGGCTACCTGATTATGGTTACAGTTCCAACAATAGGTTTCATTCCATTGTGAAGGTCAATTACAAAGTGATACGAGTCGACGGGCAGGTCTTCCCCGTTGTGTCTGCCGTCCCATGGTACCGGATATCCTCTTTCGGATTCCCAGATACCCTGGCCCCATCTGTTGTAAATGGTGATCCGGGCTGCAGGGTAGAGTTCAATACCACCAATATTCCATACGTCATTGATCTGATCATTGTTTGGAGATATTGCTTCCGG
>JBAVOD010000087.1:0-4495 GCA_049691735.1 Bacteroidales bacterium | reverse complement strand
CCTGTATCCTCCCTCTCCGAGGCCATTTACAGTTGAGGTTGTTACACCCGTATCAGTCCTGACAGGAACAGTGAATCCCCCGGTTGCATCACTCCATCTGAACCACGAAAAAGTGAACGGTCCGGTACCTCCGGGGCTAACTGCATAAAGGGTTCCGGTAACGCTGCCCGAGGTATTGCAATAGACAAATACAGGATCTGAACTTGAAGGGGATGACGGATAGGTAACATAACGGACACCATTGCTCCCCGGAGCTGACAGTTGTCCGTAAAGCAAAACGGGAGTTAAAACAAAAAGGATAAGTAAACAAAAACGCACTGGCAATCTGTTCATTAATTAGGCAGTGCCGCAACACTTACCTGTTTGAAATAAAAACGCTTCCTTAATTGGTTTGGTATAATTCTCAGACAATTATAATAAAATTATTTGCCTCTGAATCCCTGAAGTCGTAATTTAATCATAATCATCACGTTTCCAGCAATTTCCCGAAAAGATGTTGATAATATTATAAAGGTCTTTTCAAAATGAGGGTACCCTGAAGTTGTATTTATTAAATTTGCATCACCTGTTACGCTGTAATTCTAGTTACAAATGGCATATAATTATCTTGACGATCTGAATAAAGCTCAGAAGGAAGCAGTCGTTAATACCGAGGGACCTGCACTGGTCATTGCGGGTGCGGGGGCGGGCAAAACGAGAGTGCTTACCTACAGGATCGTTCATCTCCTTCAGAAGGCTGTTCCGCCATACAAAATACTCGCACTCACGTTCACGAATAAGGCTGCACGTGAAATGAAAGACAGGATAGGGCGTATAATAGATCCGGGTGCCTCAAGGATGTTATGGATGGGGACCTTTCATTCAATTTTCGCAAAGATCCTCAGAATGGAAGGATCAAGGCTAGGTTATAAATCAAATTTCACGATTTACGATTCATCCGATTCAAAAAGCCTTGTCAGGTCAATAATAAGGGAGATGAACCTCGAAGATACCGTCTATAAGCCGGGGGTGATCTCTTCACGGATCTCCACGGCAAAGAATAATCTTATTACAGCGGCTATGTATGCAGCCGATCCTTCATTGAATGAATATGATAAATCATCCAGAATGCCATTGGTTGCCGATATATACCGTACCTATGCCGCCCGGTGCTTCAAGGCAAATGCCATGGATTTTGATGATCTCCTGTTGAACACCAATATACTGTTCAGGGATTTTCCTGACCTTCTGAGTGCCTACCAGGAAAAATTCTCTTACATACTTGTGGATGAATATCAGGATACAAACTACTCACAATACCTGATCATCAAGAGACTTGCAGCCTCACACCACAACATTTGCGTTGTGGGTGACGATGCACAGAGCATTTATTCATTCAGGGGGGCAAGAATTGAGAACATCCTTGAATTTAAGAACGACTATCCTGATTACAGGCTTTTCAAGCTTGAGCAGAACTACAGGTCAACGCAGATGATCGTCAGCGCCGCCAATGCTATCATATCAAACAACGAAGGCCAGATACAGAAAAAAGTATTCTCTGAAAATGAGCTGGGTGATAAGATCCAGGTGATGCAGGCGATGACCGATACGGAAGAAGGATTCAACATAGCCTCCGACATTTTTGATAAAAGGTTTTCGATGCAGCTCAGGTGGACCGACTTTGCTATCCTGTACAGGACAAACGCCCAGTCGAGGATCTTTGAGGAAACGCTACGCAGGAAAAACATACCTTACAGGATATACGGCGGCCTCTCATTTTACGAACGGAAAGAAATCAAGGACATACTCGCCTATTTCAGGATGGTAATCAATGAAGAGGACGAGGAAGCCCTGAAAAGAACGATCAATTATCCGAAAAGAGGTATTGGCGACACTACTCTTCATAAGGTATTTGAGCTGGCAGGAGATCATGATGTCACTGCCTGGCAGATCATTAACAATGCACACGGTTATTCAAAGCATTTCAATTCCGGAACAGTAAATAAATTAGCAGCCTACGCGGGACTGATAGCTGATCTCAGGAAAGGTGCCGATGAGGCCGATGCATTCTCAAAGGCCCGTGAAATAGCGACAGCAGCCGGAGTAATCAGGGATCTGCGCGAGGGCAATTCCCCCGAGGAGGTAAGCCGTTATGAAAACTTTGAAGAACTTCTGAACGGGATAAAGATTTTTACCGAGTCGGCCGAAACCAACGGGGAACCTTCGAGCCTTGCTGCCTACATGGCAACTGTTGCTCTGCTCACCGATCAGGATAATGAAAAGGAGGAACAGAACGATAAGGTCACCCTCATGACAATGCACTCGGCAAAAGGGCTTGAATTCAGACATGTCTACATAGCAGGTCTGGAGGATACACTGTTCCCATCTCCAATGTCGTCAGGCAATCCAAGGGAACTTGAAGAGGAAAGGCGGCTGTTCTATGTGGCAGTGACCCGGGCTGAAAAGCTTGCCACCTTAAGCTACGCGCTCAACCGGTATAAGTGGGGCAATCTTGAAAGGAGCAATCCCAGCAGGTTCCTGAAGGAAATCGATCCGAAATTCCTGAATTATCCCCAGACCGGCGGCAAGCCATTCGCTGGGAGAAGCAGCCTGGTCACAAAACCACCTGCTTTCAGGGAAGAACCCCAGGGCTATCACAATCATCCGGGATTAAAAAAGGTAAATAATACAGCTTCCACACTGGTTGCCCCTGTTAATATATTTGATGCCGGCGATTTCCATGAAGGTGATACCGTATTGCACGACCGGTTCGGCCGGGGTACGATAATCAGCATGGAAGGCAGGCCGCCAAACACAACTGCAACCGTTGAATTTGACGATAATGGAAAGAAAAAACTCCTTTTGCGGTTTGCCAGGCTTCAGAAGTTGTAAATACCTTTGACCTGTCAGTTGCCGTCAGCTGACGGCAGGGAAGTTCCTCCCTCCTTTTCGGGGACTTTAGTCCCCAAAAATCTGTCAGGCTAAATAATAATCAGAGGGCGCCATTTGTAAGGCGCCCTCCGGAAATTTCAAAAAAAGTGGACAATATTAAAATTATGCAGCTTATGCAGCAACTTTTTCAGGTTCGACCGGTTTTTCCTTCTCCAACAGAACTGATTGGTAAAGTGTTGCAAATGAACAGGATATCCACATTATTGCCGGAAATACCCCTATCAGAAAGAGCATAAGTCCGAATATGACAATAAAGAAAGAAGTGATACCCATAAAGAATATCTGCCAGCCATGCCCTCTTGTGAGCTTCCAGCTCAGCTCAACAGCTTCGATAGGATCAAGTTTCTTATCCATAACTATATACGAAACAAAAACCAGCCTGCAGGCTATAATTATCCCTGGAATCAAAAGCGCAAAAAACCCGAGTACAACAAGCGCAAAAACAAGCAGGTTTGCGAGTATTATATAAAGGTAGTTTTCCCAGAAACCCTTTATAAGCCATTCAAATTCCGGCTTTATTTTACGGACAGCCTGCACGAAGATCATATCGCCGCCGAATTTAACAACGGGAGCAGCCAGGAAGACATAGGCAAGTGCGACCAGAGCAAAGAATGCCGCAAAAATACCCAGTGTCCCCAGTGTGAATAACCGGCCCATATCATGACCGAAGTAACCTCCCCAGTCGTGAATGTTCCAGGGCCAGTCAGGAAGGTGGTCAACCTTCCAGTTAAACATTCTGAAGGGTGCTGTCAGAATAGCCAGCACAAAAACGACGAGCAACAATCTCAGAAAATTGTCAAGCATTACCTTCCATCCGGTTCCAAAACTGTTTCCGAAGGTTGGGATCAATTTATATTCCTTTCCGGTTTCCATTTTCTTAATTTTTAATTCAAACAGATGTAGTAACTTTGTTAAGCAAATGTAAACCGCCTTTTTTTCACAGTATCAATACCATGGTAGTGAATTTCGCCGATCGTACCTAAGTTTTTAAAACAATACTTTGGTAGGAGAAGCACCGGAAAACCGCATTTGCAGCAATTGTTGTAACTTTGTTTCATGTTGAGCTTCCTGGTTTATCTGATCTTTATCCTCTCAGTAGCTCTGGCAGCGGCGGGGATCATCCTGTCTTCACGATTAAGAAATAAATTCAAGTCCGATATTTTTTCCAACCTTCTTTATTTCCAGGTCTTCATCTACACCTTCGGATTTTACGGGATCTGGGGAAGGGTGGTGGCCGAAGCATTCCTTTCGCCAATCATATCAGCGCAGCTACTGGTCAGGATCTCAGATATTCTAATGCTGCTTGGCCTGCCTTTTCTCATTTTTGCATGGCTTATGGTCATAAAGTTTTCAGCGGGCCTTTCGGGAAGGAAGAATACTGCATGGTTTACATTCTGGTTTCTGTTTGCAAACTTCCTGATCCTCGTTGCCGGAGGATATCTGATCACACGGGATAACATCACAAACACAGGGCTTATCATTCGTAATTATTACATAGTAACAAACCTCGCCTTTGTCTTTATCGCCGCTTTTTATATTCATTTTCCCTGGAAGGGACGCGCTC
>JBAVOD010000086.1:0-5366 GCA_049691735.1 Bacteroidales bacterium | reverse complement strand
GGATTGGGAAGGCGGTTGTTGAAAAAGTACCGGTAAATGAAGTGATTGATTTCTACATCAGGAACAAGCCTGAAAATTAAATCTGACGTTATGAACTCTTTTGGTGTTGTTTTCAGAGTCGCGCTTTTTGGCGAATCGCACGGCAGCGGGATTGGTGTAGTAGTCGATGGGTGCCCGGCAGGTCTGCCGCTAAAGGCCGAAGATCTGGTCGCGGATCTTTCAAGGAGGCAGAGCGGAAAAAAAGGAACAACTGCCCGAAGGGAACCGGATCAGCCCGAGGTGATCAGCGGAGTATATAACGGATTTACGACCGGATCGCCAATCGCGATATTCACCAGGAACAGCGACAGGATTTCATCGGACTATGAGGATTTCAGGAATATTCCACGCCCCGGTCACGCCGACTATGTGGCAGGCATAAAATACCGGGGATTTGCCGATCCCAGGGGAGGAGGTCACTTTTCGGGCAGGATCACATGGGGACTCGTTGCTGCAGGGGTTATTGCAAAGCTCATTGTGAAGCCGGCCGTGATCACTGCGGAACTGACTTCTGCAGGCGGGATTACGGATATCAGTGCGGCTGTCGAAAAAGCATTGGCTGAAGGTGATACAATCGGAGGTATAATTGAGTGCAAAGTAGGGGATCCTCAGAGGGGACTTGGCGAACCATTCTTTTATTCTGTCGAATCGGCGATCAGTCATCTGGTTTTGTCAATCCCGGCGATAAAAGGAATCGAATTCGGATCAGGCTTTGGTTCAGCCTCAATGAAAGGTTCGGAGAATAACGACCCGATAATTGATGAGACTGGCAGAACGGCCACAAATAACGCAGGTGGAATTAACGGAGGGATAACGAACGGGAACGAAATCGTATTCAGGGTAGCTGTAAAGCCCACCTCCTCGACAGGGAAAGAGCAGGATACCTTCGATTTCGCAAGCCGCAGGATGACAACTCTCATCGCCCGGGGCCGGCATGATACCTGTATTGCCCTGCGGATGCCGGTCATTGTTGAGGCAGCTGCCTCAATAGCGCTCGCTGATCTCCTTCTTGCCGACAGAGCAATTAACGGGCAAAGGTCCGTCTGACTTCAGATTTTTCGTTCAGCCTCGATCCTGAGTACTTTTACAGTAGATCCTGTTACCTTGAACCTGTCGTCGATCCTTTCGCCGATTATCCAGGCAATCCTGCCCGAAGAGACCAGCAAAAGTGCCTGTTCCTTGTCAATGAGTGAAAATTTTCTGTCGGTAAAATAGTCGCTGAGTTTTTTCTTCTGATCCATCCCAAGGGGGTAAAAATAATCACCTCTTTCCCAGTTTCTTACCGTCATGGGGAATCTGATAGCTGCGAAATCGAGATAAGCTATATGCCTGTCGTCCGGAATATCAGCACCCTGAATGAAATCAAGCACTTCAACTGATCTTACTCCCCGCACGCTCAGGAGATCGCCCGGGGAATTTATCCCGAGCCTGATCTTGTTTACCGGCACGACAGGAGCTATTATTAATTCATTCCTGTTCTTAACTATCCTGTGAGTCGGAGTAATGATCTGACCTCCCGAACCGCCATGAACAACATCTGTGAAGTTATCAGAAGTGGCCCTGGTTATCCCGTAAGGAGAGAACAATTCAAAAATCAGGGCTTTGTTTGTCGTAAGCTCCAGTACTTTTGCTGCGTCCAGAATGGTGACAGGATCGCGGGATATGGTAATTTGTTCCCTTAACCCCGAAATGTATTCATTCAAAATTCTGTCCAAGCCTGCTAGGCTTTCGGCAGTCTTACTCAATGTATGTTCAATTGAGGGATTTATTTCACGCAGCACTGGGATCACAAGATGCCTTATTTTATTCCTTGTGTATTTTGTTTCGGGATTGGATCGGTCTTCCCTGATACTGATCCGTTGTTCATTACAGTACTGTGAGATCCTCGACCTGGTTGCAAAAAGCAGGGGTCGCACGATCCTGCCTGCAGATGGTTTAAGTCCGGTCAGTCCTGTCAGCCCGGTTCCCCTTGCAAGGTTTATGAGCATTGTCTCAATACTGTCATTTATGTTATGTGCTATCGCAATGCTGTCGAACGAGTTCTCCTCCCTGATCTTTTCGAACCATTCGAACCTGAGGTCTCTTGCCGCCATCTGTACGGAAATGCCATGGCTTTTGGAATATCCCTTTGTATCGAAGCGTTTGGAATAGAACGGGATACCTTTCTTATCAGCGAAATTTCTGACGAGTTCCTCATCGAGGTCCGATTCCTCCCCGCGCAGGCAGAAATTGCAATGGGCAATTCCCGTCCTGTATCCTGCAGCCAGAAATAAGTGAGTCATAACCATTGAGTCCATACCTCCGCTGACCCCAAGAAGGATCCTGCTGTCAGTTTTGAACAGACCGTTGTCTCCGGCATATTTAAGGAAATCTGCAAGCATAAGGACACTGATTAAAACTATCTGAAAGGCAACAGTGATGGTGGTCCGGGTTCAAAATGCCTCGGCTGCAATAGCTGCTCACCCGATATGACCACATTATTTATTTCGGAATATGGCATATGGTTGGGATAGAAGCCGAACCTGATCTGCAGGGTATTGAAGACAAGGTTGTCATTTCTAATTCTGAGCCCGAAACCGATCGCTGACTGAAATTCACCTTTAGCTATCGACTCGTTTGGCCTGACCAGTACTCCAAGATCGCCAAATCCGAAAAATGCAAATTTGAAGCCATAGAAATTCATCGGGCTGAAAAGGACTGATTCGGCTCCCAGGGAAATCCGCTGGACTCCGTTCAGTGAGTCATTTGAAAAGCCTGAAAATCCGTTGTCATGGTTAAATGCAAGATATTCGTCAGAATATCTGTCGAACCCCCTTGTATAGTCGAGGTTAATGAAATGCCTCATTTTGTAATTTCCCAGATACGAAAGGTTGGAAACATAATTGGCTCTCAGGAAAAGCATTCCCTGTTCAGTTCGCCCATGGTTGAGAAAAGTTGATAATCCGGCAGTACCGGAGAAGTAGCCAAGGTTTATGACTGATTCTCCGACTGACAGACTTGCCCCTGCGTAAGTTCTTTTTTTGAATTCATTTATCTCCCTGCCTGCAGTAAGATTCAGCATTCCACCGTGCGGAATATCCTCAGTCCGGCCATACCCGTAGATCAGGCTTGTTTTGTAGAATTTCTGCACAGAGAAGGAGACTGAGCCAAGGAACATTTTATAATTCTGGAGATAGTGATACGATTCAGGCAGGATGAAGGGCCGGTCGAAAACATTATTATTTGTGTATCTGGCCCCGATGATAAAGCGTGACACCGATTCCTTGTCGATCAGGAAGGATCTTGATATCCAGTAATCCTGGAGGTTATATTTCAGAGGGGCCGGGATGATCATCGAATCCAGGGCCGATGTGGTATACATCTGCCTCACAGAAATCCCCCCCGCATATTTTGTAGCAGAGCTGACAAAGTTTCGGGTAATGTCGACACCAAATGTTTTCTTCCCAAGCGCGTCATAGTAGTAAACATCGAGATTTGTAAAGGTTCTCAGGAGATTATTTATTTTATAGGTCGCACCAAATCCCGGATAGCTGCTTAAACTTGAATTATATGGCACTTCAATACCAAACTCGTGACCCATCCCAAAGATGTTCTTGTCAAAAACCGCAACCGAGCCCCTGTCAAAACCGCTGAAATTAAGCCGGACCCCAAGCGAGTATACATCCTTGGTCAGGACAAGTATGTCGGCTTCTGTTTCAGATACCGGAACCACAATTATCCTTGCATCGTCGATAAAGGGAAGCTGCCTCAGAAGCCTTTCGTTATCGCTCAGTATGAGGGGCGAGATCGTGTCTC
The DNA here is from genome assembly GCA_049691735.1 of Bacteroidales bacterium. Classification (GTDB taxonomy): domain Bacteria; phylum Bacteroidota; class Bacteroidia; order Bacteroidales; family VadinHA17; genus LD21. Next base: position 1,532 of record JBAVOD010000086.1, on the reverse strand, counting down.
CTGCACTGAAAAGAAGGTTTTTCCTTATAATGCTCTCATTTGTATTGAAATGTGTTTTGTTAAGCAGGTTTTCAAGTTTGTTGGGCTCATTATCTGACGGATTATTTATACTTGTCCCGAATACATTAAGTCGTTGAACTTCAATATTTCTGATTCTTACCCCCAGGTACCTCCGGTAGCTAAGATCGCTTGAGCCGGCGATCACCCTGGGGGGCAGCGGCTGATGACCTGATGTAATCATCAATTCGTACAGTTTCCTTGTAAAAAGGTTCCTTGATGCCTTTATCTTAAGGGAATCAAGGAACAGGGCAGCTTTATCATTTTCGGACCAGGCATACGGAACAAGTTGCGGAGATAAGTATGGATAAAGAAATATTGACTGAGATGTCAGATTACCGGTGACTGCCTTTTCAATTCCGGCAGCCCGCTCGAATGGCTGGCCCGGCTCCTGGGAGTAAATTGACAGCCCTAACGGCAGGAGAGCAGAAAAATAAATAAGTCGTTTAAGTGTACCAGCAGTTCTTCTATTAACCGTTTCAGATTTCATGAGGGTTTTCAATCAACACATCGTCCGAATTGAACTGGAATCCAAGCCGTTTACCCGTTATTACCCTCGAGTGCTGAATTTTGGCTTCTGCCTGACCGACGGTGGCTATTTTCACCGTATCGTATGGCGGGACCAGAAGGTCAAATTCAAGGGAGTACTGTATTGCTGTAGAGATGATGACCTGAAGTGCCGACCTGCTTATAGCCTCATTGCCGTAATTGGAAAACAGCATTCCCATTTGCCTTTTGCCTTCAACGAGGTATTGATTTTCATGATTTATGAAGATCCTGGCTATCAGGTATCCAAGGTCATCGAATCTTGAATATTTGAATGAGTCAAACAGAAAATTGTAAATGTTGATTATTCCTGAATAGGCGTTGTACTTGTTTTTCTGAATATAGGGAGTTTTCCAGGCAGGGTGTTCCCTGTCGAACTGGAAAATATTCGAATGCATGCTGAAAAGGAGGATATCACCTGCTACCTTCAGCTGCGCATCAAAATTGCTCCGGTCGGTATATTCCATCTTTATTCTGGAGTCACAACCGGCAAGGCTTGTATTCACCTCCCTGGAATAGGTCTTGAGTATGTCCTTGGTCACACCGAACCACTCCAGCGTATTGTCATATACTTTCTGCTTCAGGGTTGATTTTTCCTTAAGTGTATTGATGATTATTGGGGTCTTAACTTCCGGTTCCGTCATGAGTGACTGGGTTTAGTGAAACAGGCATCTAATTTAATAATAATTTGATTCCGGATTTCCGAATACCGGATCAGGATTTTTAAGTGAGCAATTTTAAACCACTATACGGGAATGCGACTCTAGTAAGACCTGGCAAACAGGACACGTCGTTTAGACGGATTGCCTGAAAAAATGCATTTTCCATCTTCCTCAATGCTGTCGAACGGAATGCATCTTATTGTAGCCTTTGTTGCCTCCTTTATTTTTTCTTCGGTTTCCGATGTTCCGTCCCAATGGGCCATAATG
>JBAVOD010000085.1:0-4553 GCA_049691735.1 Bacteroidales bacterium | reverse complement strand
ATAGGGAATGCGTTCTTAAAGATCAGATCAGGCGAAACCGACGGTGAGATCCACTGAGAAAGTTTTTTTATTAACTTATAAATATGAGATCCTATGAAGCTGATAATGAGGAGTGTTATTTTTATTTTGATTATCGCGGGCGCTTTATCGTGTGCGGCTGGCAGGAACGCGGCTTCTTCGAAAGCTTTTGTTACACCTCTTTCAGGAGAAGGCGTTGCCGAAGGAAGCCTGGTATATGCACTCCCTCTCACTGTGATCGATGTGACCCTTGAGACCGAAAGGACGATTGAAAAGCCCGGACCTTATGCCCGGTTTGCAGATGATCTGCTCGGACTTAAGGATGTCATAATGGAAGAAAGTGAACACTGGAGGTTAAAGAATATAACTGTCAAAACTCACGAAGAACCCGATCCTTCACAGTTTTATGTGGTTGAAGCCAGTTCACTTTTCAGGACAAATGTGCTTCAGCTTAAAAAGACAGGGATTATACTGGATGTCAATCCTGGTGAATTCGGGACTGAAGCTGAGGTGAGTGCAGGTGCAAATAACGATCTTGATCACCTCCGTGTATTCGATCTGGGCTCCGATGAATATTTCCGGGAAAGGCAGGATACTCTTTACAGGGTTGTAAGCGTTGATACTTCGTTTGTCAGGATCCCTTACCTTGTTGAGCGCAAGCAGAAGCTTACAATTGACCAGCTTGCTGAAAAGGCTGCCACCAGGCTGATGGAATTGCGCGACGGGAAGCACCTGATCCTGACCGGTGAAACAAATGTATTCCCTCAGCATGCCGCACCGATAAATGAGATGAACCGGCTTGAGAAGGAATATACGGGATTGTTCACAGGCAAGACGCTGAAAGAGAGCCGGACTTTTGCCTATCATATTGTTCCCGGTGCTGCCGGGACTTCTGACAAGGTAACACTTTGTACATTCTCCGCAACTTCAGGACCGGTGAATACCCAGGATAAATCGGGTGTCCCGCTTACTATTGACTTTATTCCCGAGGTGAAGGCCCCTCAGATCAACATCATAGCAAAGAAGAAGAATGAATCTTCCGGAAAAGTATACGACAAGCTTTATTACAGGGTGCCTGCCATAGTGACTGTTAAGGCTTCGTTCGGTAATGAGAGCCTGAGCAGTGCAAGGAAACTGATCTATCAGTTCGGGCAGGTACTTCAGCTGCCGGCAAATTATATAATCGGGAATTAAGATAGCTTCATAAGATCTCTTTTGCTGGATCGGCAGAAGCTTACCGCAAATCTGGAATTAAGTTGCAGGTTGCATGGTGCATGGTGCATTTTGCATGTTGCATGTTGCGGGTAAGAAGGAGACAAGTTCCGGATTCCAGATGGGAAGATTAACGTACTTCGGCCCCGAGGGATCGAAGCAAATAGCCGCTGCGCCTATGCTGAAGCTTCAGCGCAAGCGTACTCCCTACGTACCGGTCCTGGGTCAGTGGTGCGGGGGTTTGTTTTGTTGGACAGTTGTTATGGGGTCACAGTTTGTGATACCTGGTACCTTTACGATCTCCTGTTTTTAGTAACAAGCCTTCCCTTACCAGGAAAGCAAGATCTTTCTTGAGAGTGTTCCGTGAGTACTCCTTCAGAGCCTTTTCAATATCACCAACCTGAGCAGGTGCATGCTCTCCAATATAATCAAGAACCTCCTGCTGACGTTTATTCAGCGCTGTCTTGAGCTTACCATAAGTTTCATATTTAGCTGCCAGTCTTTCTGTTAACGTGATCAGACTCTGCATAAAAAACAGCACCCAGGCATCGATCCTTTCATTGTTTTTGTAACGATCCTTCTGCCCTGCCATAAGTACCCGGTAGTACTCATCTTTCCTGGACTCAATAACATTTTCAAAGGAGACATACTGGATAAACTGGTAATCCAGCTTCATCAATAATAGCGTGGTAAGCAGTCTCGACAATCGGCCATTGCCATCTTTGTATGGATGGATCGATAAAAACTCATACACAAAACCGGCAGTGATAACCAGCGGATGCATGTCCCGTTTATCCAGTCTCTCATGCAGCCATTCCAGAAGCTGCTGCATTTCCAATGGGGTTAAATGCGGTGGAGTGGTATCAAAAAGAACTCTCTGGGTACCATCCGGATAATTAGCCACTACCTTGTTAGTGGTTGTTTTATAGTTTCCTTTATGTGACTGGTCCTTATCACTTTGCTTTAACAGTATGCCATGCAGCTGATGGATATAACGTTCTGTTAATTCGATATCGGCATAGTTATCCAGGATAACTGCCAGGGCATCGTAATAACCAACTACTTCCTGCTGGTCCCGGGATTCAAAACGTGTGATCTTCAATGATGCAAGCAGCTTCTCTATCTCCTGATCCGTGAGCTTAGCCCCCTCAATACGTGTCGAAGATCCTGTGCTCTCTATTGTCGCTATCTTCCTGAGTTCCTTAAGGTACTGGCCCTGCTGGTTCTCTTTGGCTTTCCATATCCCTTTAAACGTATCCAATACGCTAAGTTGCTGACTCAACTGCTGGTATACCTGGCTGCTAAAGCTCAGTTTGGTTTGCATATTTTTGGGTATATCCATAACGTATCCATATTTATCCATAAGCAAAAGTATGTTTTTTATTCAATTGGAAAAAATATTTATTCTGAAGATGCATTTTACAATACATTAACTTGATATTCCAAAATGGAAGTTCAAGATGATGTCGCAATTTGCGATATCAAGTTCATCCCAGCGGATGATACTTTTCTATTGCATTCTGCAGCTCCCCAAGTCCGCTCTGGCGGTATTTCTCCGTGGAGCTGATCTTCTTATGCCCGGCAAAGACCTGGACAATCCTCAGATCCTTTCCTTCCTTAAGCATATTCGTGATCACGCTCTGTCGGATCGTGCGGGCATTAAGGTTAAGCTCCGGGACCAGCGGCTTAAAAGTCTCGATCAGGTAGTTTATACCTTCGCCATTCTCGGCACTTCCCCTAAGGGTTAGAACGAGTCTGTCGGTATCGCACCTCAGAAGCTTGGGCCTTGGCTTATTTATGTAGTTGTAAAAGAACATCACCTGAGAAGTCTTTTGCAACAAGGCAGAACAATCTGTCTCAGACAGATTGTTCTGCTATCGATGTTTCTGAAAATTCAGCTGCTTAACGAAAGACAGAAAGAAACAGTTAAAGACTTTCTTTCTTCTTACATCCTGAAGCCAGATCTTAAACAAAAACTGGCATAGGTGTTTATGGACAAGTTAAAAGCCATAACAATTATTGAAGCCCTTGCAAACGGCACCGATCCAATGACGGGCGAAGTTTTTCCATCTGATAGTCCTTATCAGCAGGTTGAAGTGGTCAGGGCATTTTTATGGCTTCGGATGCTCTTAAAAAAGTAAAAGAGAAGAACGCACCGCCTGCTAAAGGTTTAGAGAACAGGGGTAAGCCCTGGGTATGTCCAACTTCATGCGGTATTGTTGTTCTAGGCGCGCCAAAACTTACTGTAACAAACACGCCATTATTTAAACCCAGGCTTCCTCTGGTAGAACGAGTAGTTACAACTGCTGCTGGAGCAATCTTATTAGGACCTCCATCAAATTCTTTCTCAGATGATGTTATTCCATTAGTTACACCTAATGCGGTGACTTCGCGTTCAGGCAAAGCACTTATGTTAAATTTAAATCTTACTGTTTCTCCTGCAGAATTCTTTGATCCAGTGCCATCACTTCCATTATAAATATCATTTAATCTGGATTGGGTATCACATTAATCTTTGCTGCATTTCTGGCCTCAATTCTTGTGTTCTGTATTGTAATCCTGTCAACTGTTTTTTGGTCGGCGCCTTCGGGTATGGTTCTCCTTTGTTCAGTGAGAACGACAACATTCTTTTCAACATTTTTTATTCCATTCTCATTAAAATAATAAAGAAATGTATATGCACTTTTTAAAGTATCTGACTGACTTGATCCGATCCTCCCTTAAACTGCCATCCTGAGTTAAAACGAGCTGTTCTCTTTTATCATAAACCATATAATCAAATAGCAAAGAAATTGAAAGAAATAGAAAGAAACATGTGCTGTGCTTCTTCAGCTTTGACTCTTACTGAACCTTCCCTTTAAAAGTCTTCTGGAACTCCTCCCAGCTCTGATTTTCAAATGCCTTTTCATAGAAGTAGCTCAGAAGGACTTCCATATCTTTAGGCTGGCGGAAGCCCGGAACCGGAGAAGCCGAGTACTTGTTATCCTTTTCTGTCAGAAAAACGACAGTGGGGTAGGACAGTTGTCCCCTGAGCAGAGCTACCGCAAGCTGGTGCGCCTTGCCTGCCTTCCCGTCGTTAATGAATGTCTGTCCGAGGAATTTTATGGTGTCTTTGCCCTCAGCATTGAATTTGACAGGGTAAAATCTCGTATTGAGTATATCTTCGATAACCGGATTTGTAAAAGTTTCACTATCCATTTTTTTGCACCATCCGCACCAGTCAGTATAGGTATCGATGAAGAGAGGCCGGGGTGACTGCCGGCTGAGTTTTTCGGCTTCCTGTATAGTATACCACTTAACGCCCTTACCCTGTGGATATACAC
>JBAVOD010000084.1:0-3646 GCA_049691735.1 Bacteroidales bacterium | reverse complement strand
CACGACTGTAACTATCTTGCAATACATTAATTCAATGAACGATAAACCTTTAAATCATTTAAAATATGCTATGGCTTCTTAACCGCACAACGCGTTAAAATGATATCAAAATGATATCAATTGCCTCTTCAACCCGGCCCGAATGATTTACAGGTAGCACTCCGGGGGTAAACTATGTTGCTTAACATGAATGTTGTTTAGCCGTGGTATTTCTTGCTCAGCCTTTCGAGAAGAGCATGAAGCTCCTCGTGCCTGCCTTCGCCGATCACATTTTGTTCGTGATTTCGAAGTTTTCGAGCAGCTGTTGCTGGTCGGCAGCTGAAAGCTTCACTTCTATAACCGGAAAGGGCACTGTGTTTTCTTTTCCGATGTGTACCCTCAGATTCCAGAAAGCTTGCCCGAAGTTTTGACGCTTTCTCTTGTCATAAACGCAATAGCGGGCTCTGTGACTTTCAATTACCATCAGCTTCAGCTGACGGAAAGAGGCCTCCCCAACCACTGCCAGGGACTTTAGTCCCCAGGGATTTGGGCTAAAGCCCGGGGCAGGGAGAGGGCTTCCGCGGTCCGTTGGCTGAAGCCGAACGGCAATTGAAAGTGGTCAATGATTTAGCCTTGTAGTTGAAGCCGAACGGCAATTGAAAGGGTCTAGAATTATGCTTTCTGGCTGAACGGCAATTGGGAGCAAACACCCCTTGGAGGCAGGGGATTAAAAAGTTAATCAGAGCAAACTCTTATACAGCGAGATAAACTCTTCCCTGATCTTGTTTTTATCGAACTGAACGGGTAGCTTGGCTGAAATAGCCAGCCCCTCCCGGTAATACTCCCTGTCATTCATCATCCGTCTGGTCATATCAATATATTGACTGACGCCTGATGCCTTCAGGTAGGGATTATCGAAAAGAACCTTGTACTCCTCTATATCCCTGAATATTACCGGCATTCCGCTTGAAGCTGCTTCCAGCGGCGCAAGGCCGAATGTCTCCTGGACCGATGTTGAGATCATCAGATCAGCTGCGGCATATATCAGGGGCATCTGGTCGAGCCCGACCTGTCCGGCCAGGATCACATGTGAGCTGGCCTTCCTTGCTTTTTCACTAATTCTTACTATTCCCTCGGTCAGTAGCCCGAAGGGTCTGCCCCCTGCCCATACAAACCTTGCTTCAGGGATCGCTTCCGCAATTTCAAGGAAATCGTCAACCCCTTTTCGGGCCTGAAGCTGACCTACACCCAGGACGACAAATTCATTTTCTCCGATACCCAGTAGCCGGCGACCCAATGAACGCATTTCTTCTGTTCTTTTCCAGAACCCTATGTTTATTGGATTATAAATCCTTACTACTCTTGTTTTTGCACCGGTAGCCTCAATTGCTTTTTCTACCATTGGTGAAGGCGCAACACAAACGTCAGCATACTGATAAACCCTTTTCAGGCCCCACCTTATAAAAGGCATGAAAACCGGCCAGAACGGCAACGAACCTTTTGCTGAATCGGGGACAACGTGCGCAGTGAATACCCTTTTCCCCTTATATTTTCTTCCCTTCCAGAAATAATAAAAAAAGTAGGTGTGACTGTGAAATACGTCTCCGGTACCTTCATTGTTGACCACTACCTCAACGTCATCCTTCTCCCTTAACAGCCCGACATGTTCGAGAAAAGCAGTATGAATGCCAGTTCCTTTCATCACCAGCTGCGTTTCAGAGATAACATGGACTTTCATTGCAGGGTTTATAATTCGGTTACAAAACTATATTAATTCTTTAAAGGTTCATATGATGTAGATCTTTACAAATACTTTTATTATCTGATTTCTTACAATTTCTTCATTCCAATTTGCTTTTTTATTTAAATTGGCAATTTCCTAAACATTGCTGACCAGTGAGAAAATTACAATCGCATCTTATGAAATATGACGCCCCCCAAAAAGCGATGGAGGCAGGCATTTATCCATATTTCAGAGAAATTGAATCGGACCAGGACACAGTTGTCAGGATCAAAGGCAAAGATGTACTGATGTTCGGTTCGAACAGTTACCTGGGCCTTACAAATCATCCCAAAATCAAGGAGGCAGCCAAAAAAGCCGTCGATAAGTATGGTACGGGTTGTGCCGGATCGAGATTCCTGAACGGGACTCTCGATATCCATATCCAGCTTGAGGAAAGGCTTGCCGATCTTGTGGGCAAAGATAATGCCTTATGCTACAGCACAGGGTTTCAGGTAAATCTGGGAGTGGTTTCAGTGCTGACAGGGCGCAGGGATCATGTTCTGCTCGACGAGTTGGACCATGCTTCAATTATAGAAGGAAGCAGGCTTTCCTTTTCTAAGGTGCTTAAGTTCGCGCATAATGACATGCGCTCACTGGAGAGCAAGCTAAAGAGATGTACCCCGGCAAGCCTTAAGCTGATAGTAGTCGACGGGATATTTTCGATGGAAGGAGATATCATCAATTTACCGGTGCTTGTCAGGCTTGCCGACAAATATGGTGCTACCGTTATGGTTGACGATGCTCATTCAATAGGTGTCCTTGGGAAGAACGGATCGGGAACCTCATCTCATTTCGGTCTTACCGACAAGGTTGACCTGATCATGGGCACATTTTCAAAATCGCTTGCATCGCTCGGCGGATTCATTGCTTCCGACAAGGATACAATAAATTATATCAAGCATAACTCCCGCACACTTATCTTCAGCGCAAGCATGACCCCTGCCTCAGCGGCATCGGTTCTTGCTGCAATTGATATCATGGTAAGTGAACCGGAGAGGATCAGCCACCTCTGGGAAATCAGCCGTTATGCTCTTAAGGGATTTAAGGAAATGGGATTTGACACAGGAAAGTCGGAGACACCAATCATCCCTTTATTTATCCGCGATGATGTCAAAGCCCTGGTACTGACCCAGAACCTCCTTGCGGATGGTGTTTTCGTGAATCCGGTGGTATCGCCCGCAGTGCCGAAAAAGGATTGCCTCATAAGGTATTCGCTGATGGCCACCCACACAATGGAACAGGTGGAGACTTCAATCGAAAAAATTACAAAGGCGGCTAAGGCGCTTGGTATCATTGGTTGAAATTCCCGGGCATCGGCGGCCCGGAAATGATCTTGTTATGGACAAAGTCGTTCTTATTACAGGGATCTCCTCAGGCTTTGGCAGGGAAACTGCGGCGATTCTCGCAGATAAAGGCCATAAGGTTTACGGGACAGTCCGTAAAACCGGCGATCCGCATGGCAACGTGAAGGTCCTGGAAATGGATCTTACCAATCACGTTTCAATTAAGGATGCTGTAAGGACGATTGTGGAGAATGAGGGCAGGATCGATGTACTTATCAATAATGCAGGCATGCATATCGGGGGCCCTGCCGAAACCACACCACTTGAGAATGTCAGGCTGCTGATCGATACAAATTTCATCGGCATGGTCAGACTGACCCAGGAGGTTCTGCCGGTCATGCGAAGTCAGGGAAGCGGAATTATAATTAATATCAGTTCAATAGGCGGATTGATGGGTCTGCCTTTTCAGTCTTTTTATTCCGCCGGCAAGTTTGCAATTGAGGGATTCAGCGAAGCCCTTAGAATGGAAGTAAGGAGGTTCGGGATCAAAGTTGTGGTGATCGAACCCGGAGATTTCCACACCAGTAACACAGCTAACCGC
>JBAVOD010000083.1:0-3144 GCA_049691735.1 Bacteroidales bacterium | reverse complement strand
GTGTCTGATAATAAAAATGATAAGAACAGCAAGGATATGGAAAACGTAAATCAGAATGAGCTGTCGGGCGAGGAAGGTCTGATTGAAGTGACATCAGATTCCGAAACCGAATCCGAACAGCCGGCTGACAAAGTTGTACCTGAAGAAGAGTCCTTTAAAGAAAAACTGGCAGAGATGCAGGACAAATATCTTCGGATTTCAGCTGAATTTGACAATTACAGGAAGCGCACGCTGAAGGAAAAAATGGAGATCTCAAAGTACGCGGGTGAGAACATCCTTACGAGGATACTTCCTGTTATGGATGACTTTGAAAGAGCTTTGAAACATATGGAAGATGCCACCGACTGTACAGGAATGAAGGAAGGCATAGATCTGATCTATGTTAAACTATCCGAATTCCTCAATAAGGAAGGGTTGAAGGAAATTGACTCGCTTAACACCAATTTCAACGTAGACCTTCATGATGCGGTAGCAAAGATTCCCATAACAGAAGAAGATCAGAAAGGAAAAGTGGTGGAGGTTCTGCAGAAAGGATACTACCTTCAGGACAAGGTTATCAGGCATTCGAAAGTGGTAGTGGGCGAATAATTGTATCTTACCCATTATTCAGGTTATTTAAAAAGGAGAGTCTAAACATTCAGGGATGGAAAAAAGAGATTATTATGAAGTGCTTGGTGTACCGAGAGGGGCTACGAAGGAGGAAATCAAGAAGGCTTACAGGAAGCAGGCATTGAAATATCATCCCGACAGGAATCCCGGCAACAAAAAAGCCGAGGAATCGTTCAAGGAAGCAGCTGCTGCTTATGAGATTCTGAGCGACGATGAAAAACGGGCCCGTTACGACCGCTTCGGACACGATGGTGTCGGCAGCGGAGCAAACGGATTTGGTGGCAGCGGAATGACTATGGAGGACATATTCTCATCATTCGGTGATATCTTCGGTGATGCTTTCGGTGGATTTGGTGGGTTCGGCGGTTCCCGGCGGAGTTCCGGCAGGCGGGTCAGCAAAGGGTCGAACCTCAGGGTTAAGGTAAAGCTGACTCTTCATGAAGTTGCGCTGGGAACAGAAAAAAAGTTAAAGGTCAACCGTTATGTTCCCTGCACCAGCTGCGGGGGAACAGGTGCTTCCGATCCCAACAGTATGACGACCTGCACCACATGCCGTGGTTCGGGTCATGTAACGCGGGTGACCAATACACTGCTCGGCCAGATGCAGACAACCTCTGTATGCCCGACCTGCGGCGGGGAAGGCAAGATAATCACGAAGAAGTGCACCGTATGTTACGGCGAGGGTATTGTACAAAAGGAAGATATAATCAAAATAAATATTCCGGCAGGTGTTGGCAAAGGCATGCAGATGACTGTCGAAGGGAAGGGAAATGCAGCCCGGCGCGGAGGCGTCAATGGCGATCTTCTTGTAGTTATAGACGAGGAAGAGCATCCTGAACTTATAAGGGAAGGTAACGACCTGATATATAATTTATTCATCAGCATCCCCGATTCGATACTGGGAACCCATGTTGAAGTTCCGACTGTCGATAATCCCGTCAAAATAAGGATAGAGCCGGGCACCCAGCCGGGGAAGATCCTTCGCCTAAGGGGCAAGGGATTGCCCGAAGTGAACGGTTACGGACGGGGTGATCTGCTGGTAAATGTAAATGTGTGGATACCAAAGGACCTTACGCGCGAAGAGCTCAAGGCCATCGAAAAGATGAAGGAAAGCGAATCTTTTACACCGCACCCCGATAAGGACGACAAAGGCTTTTTCGAACGTATGAGAGGGTACTTCCAATAAGGCGATCGTCGTACAGATTGTTATTTTTTGCTATTTATGCAGAAATCGTATCATACCTGTGCTCTTACTAATTTTTGTATCTTTAGGGGAAAGACATAACTACCATGGCTAAATTCAGCGATGACATAATAAAGCAAATTCAGGATGCAATAGATCGCAGAGGTGAGGTGGCGGGTTCACTGGACGAATTAAATAAAATAGCAGCCACTGTTGTGGACAAATATAACCGGGCCTCACACGATGACTTTGAAGGGCTGTCTCCACATCAAATGTATATATTGCTTAATAAACCATTCTCACCCGAATGTTTTATAAAGCTTGAAACTTCAGGCGGACCGGATTTAGCGTTAAAGTCGCCGGTTATCAGGATATGCATGGTCATTATCGACGGCATAAAAGCCAATAATGGGTTAACCCTTACCAAAAAAGGTAATCTGCCAAGAAAAATTGTCAGTGCTATCTGCGATTTGAACATCAATTCTCAGTATGATATATCGGATCAAAATGACAGGACTCTTAACGAACTGGATTACGCTCCTGCGGCAATTACCAACGCCCTGATGAAATTATCGGGCCTTGTGATAAACCGGAAAAACAAGCTTCAGCTTACAAAAACAGGTGAAAGTATTGCGGGGAAACCCATATTGTTGTTTAAAAACTTATTTACCGCATTCACCACAAACTTCAATAAAGGATATCTTGACAGGTATGAAAGTGACGGGATAGGAAATCTGGGTACATTATATACCGTATATCTTTTAAACAAGTTCGGTATGAAGCGCAGGGAAGCATCCTTTTATGCCGGGCTTTACTTTAAGGCTTTCCCCAAACTGATCGATGAAATATCATTTCACCCGTTTTTGAAACCTGAAGTGATGGCATATAGTTGCTTTATTTTCAGAACATTTGAGAAGGGATTGTTCCTGTTTGGGCTGGTTGAGATCGAATATGAAGGGAAAGACTATTTAAACAGGAAGATCTATATCAAAACCAGTGACATATTTCGTCAAATAGTCAAAATAACATAGTTGGAGGGCATGATCGCCAACGCTACCTGAGGAATATTCCAATTACCGGAACCTTAGTTTAGTCCTGATTATTTCTGGTTTGTTCAATAATTGAATTTATTCACGTAACGTGAACAATTGTTTTTTTTGAACAACATCCAGATAGAAAAGAAATTTTTGGCAAATGCATGGCTTCGAGTCTTCTCACCCCGACTTTTAAAACAGTAAGACCGTTGTAAATCAATAAATTACAACGGTCTTTTTCTTTGTGGTAATTAATGTGGTAATAAAATATATTGTTTTTTATTACTCCTGTTGTCCCATTTCGCACTTCTGCCATTC
>JBAVOD010000082.1:0-4339 GCA_049691735.1 Bacteroidales bacterium | reverse complement strand
TAAGCCCTTCTGTTCTCGTCTTTTTTGGTGTCGGCATTATTAAGCTCGAGCACTTCGATTTTTCCGATAAGGAATCTCTGCTTGGTAACTTCAAACATCTTCATAGCAACAGTGTCCGATTTTGCAGCGACTGCAACCTGGTTGGCCTGGAGATTGAACTGGTCAACGTCGAGTAGCAGGTTTTGTTGGAAATCAATGAGTGATTGCTGTTCTGTAATCGTGGTTAGCTCAAGGTTCGATTTTGCCATCCTGTACCGTCCCCTTCCCAGGCCCCAGTCAAGGATCGGAAGAGTAAATCCTATCCTGACCGTCTGCTGCTGAGCAGGTTTCTCATAGGCAAGAGGGAAGCTGGCATCCTGGTCACGTAATCCGAATGCAGCTGTAAGATTGGCGTTAAGTCCCTTCTCTGCCTTTGCCTGGGCCAAACTGGCCTGTGCAGTCAGAACATTCAGCTGTTCATTGAATATCTCAGGATTATTCTTCATGGCAAGGTTCAGAACTTCCTGGGGATCTACCTGCAGCGCGGGGATCTCATTGGGAATAATAAGCTCAAGTCTGACATTCTCATTGAATCCGAGGAATGATTTAAGACGGATTTCCCTGTCCCTCAGATTCATTTCCGCTTCCTTAACTGAGGTCTTGGTGTTCAGCCATGTAAGTTGCAATTCAAGGAGCTGGTTCTCAGCAATTGTTCCCAGTCTGTATCTTCCTTCCGCAATCTGGTAAAGAGTATCGGCATTCGAAAAGTTCATATCAGCAATCTGCTTGTTGATCTGGGCAAGTGCAAGGCCGAAGAATAATTGAACGGCTTGGAGATGAACTGATTCCATGTTCTCAAGGAACGTTCGTTTTGATGTTTCATATCTGAGTGGCTCAGTTTTTTTCTGCCATTTGAGCGAATTATATCTGAACACAGGCTGAGTATACCCAATACTTAAGGGAGCCGTAATATACTTTCTGGTATCACCCTGAATATCGTTGAAAAGTGTAAGGTCGGAATTGACAGAAAGCGTCCCTCCGGTAAATCCAATGTTTTGTGAAATCGCGAGTGAACCGATGTTTGTAAGTGTATTTGAATAACTGTACTCCCAGGTTCCTGTCACCGAGTTCCAGACCCTTTCAAATGCATTGACATAGCTCGGCGTCGTACCGGTGAGCGTCAGGGAGGGCCTGTACTCGGCTACAAACGTTCTGTACTGCCAGTAACTCGCCCTGAACCTTTGTTTTGCTATAAGTGCATTGGTCGATTGTCCCTCCGACAAATTAATAACATCATCCAGATTAAGCTTTTTTAATTCCTGGGCATGAGATTTTTGGAATGAAAAGAGGCAGCCGCAAATCGCGGTAAACAATATTAACTTCTTCATTGTTAGTGTTTTATTCGTATCTTAATGATTCAATAGGGTCTTTTTCAGATGCTCTTTTGGCAGGCTGGTAACCAAAGATAACACCGACAGCTGCCGAAACTCCGAAGGCAATAAATACCGAAAAGAATGAAACTAATGTCATAATACCAGCTATCTGCTCGATCAGCTTGGCCATTATCACTCCGAGGAATACTCCGATGAAGCCCCCGGAGACGCTTATAAGAACGGCTTCTGAAAGGAACTGCACGATAATATCCATCTTCTTTGCACCGATAGCCATCCTTGTGCCGATCTCCTTGATCCTTTCCATTACCGAGGCGAACATGATATTCATGATCCCGATCCCGCCGACTATAAGCGAAATGCTTGCAATTGCACCGAGCACGATGTTGAAAATATCCTTTGTCCTCTGCTGCTGCTTCAGTAAGAGCTCAGGCACGGTAATCTCAAAATCCTTAACGTTTGTGTGACGCCTTGTAAGCATGCGGCTCAATATCTCAGTGCTGGGATTAAGCTGCTCAGTCTCATTTACCTGGACAACTATGCGGTCGAGCTGGTTATAATTTGTTTCTGTATTGGTTGAAGCATCCGAACTGCTCATCAGGATCCTGGCCATTCCCCCGGGCCCTCCCATCACCATCACATTGGCTGATGCCTCGGAGGCAAGCTTGGTGTTCACAAGTGCCCTGTTCTGGTATCTCAGCAGCATCGTCTGAATAGGGATATAGATATTGTCGTTATATACATTCACGCCTTTTTCCTCAAATCCGGTGAGGTTGACATTTGTTTTCTGAAGAATACCTATCACCTTGAGCCAGATCCCGTTGAATTTGATATACTGTCCGAGCGGATCGATCTTGCTGAAGAATTTCGCACGGATATTGGCGCCAATTATGCATACCTGGATTCCGTTCTCTTCCTGATATTTGTTAAAGAAAGTTCCGGATACAAGCGGAAGGTTGTAGAGATAAAAGTAGTCATTTGAAACCCCTACAAGCTTGGCAGTATATTTAACACCGTTCATCATTGCCACCGAATTGAATGATATTTCGGGACTGATCCTTTTTACTGAGGGAAGTGATTCCTTGATCGCATCAACATCAAGCATGCTCAATCCCCGTGAAAACTTCTTTGTTTGTTTCTCAGTATCTCCATTTGTCGAAGAGGTGTTATCCTGAACAATGGGATTGATAAGTATATTATTGACCCCTACCATTTTCATCTGCTCCATGATCTCCTGCTTGGCTCCCTTGCCGATTGCAAGCATCGCGATTACCGCAGCGACGCCGAATATAATTCCCAGAGCTGTAAGCATTGATTTCAGCTTGTTCGATATTATTGACTCTACGGCAATTTCTATGTCGTGAAAGTACCTGAAAAAGAATTTGAACATTCTTCGATCGTTTAAAGGTTAATTCTGATTGACGTTCTGTCTGGTCTGAGCGGGATTCTGTCCTGGCTGCCGCTGTCCGCCCTGTTGCTGCATGAATGCTCTTCTTCTTCCGGAAGTATCGCGCCTCATGCCTGGCATTCCGTTGGGGTTTTCCCTCATCATACGTCTGAACGCTGCCGTGTCGCGCTGACCTCCCTGGCCGCCCTGACGCATCTGCTGGAAGCGTTGCATCATTTCAGGTGTTATCCCTTCCATCATGGGCCCGCCTCTCATCTTGCTGGCTTTTTCAGCCTGCTCCCTTGCCTTGCGCTCCTCTTCCTTCCTGAGCCTTGCCTGCTCCTTATTTACTTCAATAAGCTCTTCACCGGCAAGCCTGAACTTTCCGGGATTTTCAGGAGTGCTTAGATAGACTATTTCGCCGGGTTCAAGTCCCTGCTGAACAACAACATTGTTCTCATTCTCTTCTCCCAGCACAACAATCTGCTTTGCGCCGTGCCTTGTATAAACGAACGGAATGCTGTCAGCTCCCATCTGCACGCTTTCAAGAGGGATGTAAGTGACATCCGACAGGGTCTTTGTGATTATTTTATTTCCTGTGGTCATTGAAGGCTTGAGGATCGGATCAGTCGCATCCAGCTTAACCACAACTTCAAACACCTTGGCATCGGCATTTGGAAGCTGCTCACCGATATTTGCGACCGAAGCCACAACACCTTTATATGATTTTTCCGGGAACGCATCGACCAGAAGTTCAACTTTCTGTCCGGGCTTCACTTTGCTGACGTCAATCTCATTCACATAGGTTTTTGAGATCATCGAAGACATATCGGGCAGGGTTGCCACCACATTGTCCCATGGCGAGATAGACGAACCGATCTTTCTTTTTGCGTTGGTCCTGTCTCTTTTGTAGATCACCATCCCGTCGGAGGGAGCGGTAATTACGAATTTCGAAAGGATATCCTGCAGATCTCCGACACGCTGACGCTGTTCCGAAAGATTGAACCTGATCGTTTTCATATCCGATCGTGCCTGTTCGACTTTAAGCGAGTAGCCTTTAATAGACTGTTCAAGTGAACGCTGTGACTTGTCGACCGCGATCTCTGCCTGCCTTATTGTTGTCGGGGGCTCGTACTTTGACTCCGACAGGGTTATTTTAGCCTCCTCAACATTGAAGTTGAGATTCTTGATCTCGTCTCTCAGGTTACTAAGCGTGACAGCCGTATCAAGCATTTTGACCTCAAGGTTTGTCTCATATGTTGTCAGCCTTTCAAGCTCGTCCTTGAGAGTATTGTCGAAGGTGGTCCGGTCGAGGGTTGCAATGTAATCGCCGGCTTTAACCGTGGTGCCTTCCGGGACCAGGTCGGTTATCTTGATATCGGCTGCCCTGACCTGCCTGCTCTGCCGAAAATCGGGGCCAGTAATATCGGTCGATCGTTCAGCCTGCAACTCCCCGGTTGTTGATACAACAATTTCAAACAGGCCTTTTTTTGCTTCTGAATACAAATTTGAGATATCTCTCTTCTTCGCTGCCCTGCTGATAAGAATCAACGCAATTACTGCGATAACTACGACTCCACTT
>JBAVOD010000081.1:0-5046 GCA_049691735.1 Bacteroidales bacterium | reverse complement strand
ATCGTCACGCTACGAAAAAATGCTACAATTGCGATTACTTCATAATTTCAAAGAACATGTTTTAAAATCTAATGCCCACTAGTGAAATAATACACATGATGAAAAATAACCTTATCCTGTTTTTTTTATTTGTTACTGGTATGTTGAAGGCACAACAGGAGCCTTTACAATATTTTCGTCCAAATAATAAATTGGGCATAAATATTTATGAAACCACTAAAACGGATACAATTCCATTTTCAGGATTTAAAGTAAGAGTTGGAGGCAATTTTACACAGGATTTTCAGGCACTCAAGGATCAAAATAGTGCCGTGCCTGTTTATGATGTTAATGGAGTTAACACCAATCAACTGGTTTCACTTACGCATGGATTCAACCGTGCCATGGCTAATCTGAATGTTGATGCCCAATTGGCTGATGGCATCAGGATGAACCTTACGATGTATTTATCTACCCGGCATCACGAGGATACATGGGTAAAAGGTGGTTACATTCAATTTGATAAACTGCCTTTTATTAAAAGCGATTTAGTTAATGTCATCATGAGGAGCTTTACTATTAAGATGGGAGATTACGAAGTGGATTACGGTGATCAGCATTTCAGAAGAAGTGACGGAGGAAATGCTATTTACAATCCCTTCATAGAAAATTATATTATGGATGAGTTTACAACGGAAATCGGCGGCGAGATTTACTTTCATCCTTTAAATGGTATAATTGCCATGTTTGGAATAACAAATGGTGAACTCAACCCTACAGTTCTCGCATCATCTCAAATTAATTCCGCAACCGGCAAATTGAACAGATTCGCTCCGGCATTTCATGGCAAACTGGGATATGACAGACAGCTTAATAAAGATTTAAGATTTAGGATCACAGGCTCCTTTTATGTTGATAAAAGCGCTGCAAACAATACACTATTTTTTGGGGACAGGACAGGTTCCCGTTTTTTCTTTGTTATGGAGAACACCACTGCCACATCGGATGGCAATGCCTGGTCAGGAAGATACAATCCTCAGTTCAGCGAACAGGTGACTACTTTTATGCTAAATCCATTCATTAAGTATAAAGGTCTGGAGTTATTTGGTACTTATGAAATGGCAAAAGGAAGAATGATCACTGAAGTGGATATGCGAAAAACAAAACAGTATGCAGTTGATTTAATTTTCAGGTTTCCGCAGGAAAAAGAAAATTTTTGGATTGGAGGTCGCTTCAATTCTTTAGTGGCTTCACTGCCATTAAGTCCGGGTGATATAACAATTAATCGCACAGCAGGTTCGCTGGGATGGTTTGTAACAAAAAATATGATGCTGAAAGCTGAATACGTCAGCCAACTTTATAAAAACTTTAAATCAACTGATATCCGTTCAGGAGGAAAATTTGATGGTTTTATGATTGAAGCATCCATCGGATTCTGACTTTAAAATTTAAGATTAATATAAAATCATTATGAAAGCAACAAGGATCAATTACATGTCAAGAAATGTTTCATCAGGTGTTTTAATAACACTAATGGTAGCTTTTTCCACATCATGTGCCACAAAAATGACTTTTTCTACATCATCAGTCGTTCCGGCAGCACAAGGTTACGTAAAAGTAAGTAAAGACAAAAACAAGAATTATGTTATTAAAATATCTGTAACGGATTTAGCTGAGGTCGAACGGCTACAGCCCCCAAAACAAACATATGTAGTTTGGATGGTTACAAGCGAAGGCCTGACAAAAAATATAGGTCAGTTAAAAAGTTCGAAAAGCTTCATGTTGAAAAAATTGACGGCCTATTTAAAAACAGTATCCACATTTAATCCGGCTAAAATATTTATAACGGCCGAAAATGATCCGGATGTTCAATACCCGGGTGATCAGGTTGTATTATCAACAGGCCGGATTTAGAACAGATCTTCAGTCGAATATGAAATTTTTGGTGAACACTGATGAACACTTATGTTAAAAAATTATGAAAAAAATGACGGGCAAAGGGAAATCAGGATTAAGGATCATATCAGTAATCTGTTTTATCGGTTTTTCGGTTTTAGTGGCTGCCTGTGATAATACACAGGGAATGATGCAAGGAAGAGGAATTGGAAGGTCAATGGATATGGGGAACTGGAATTGGTTGCTAATTCTGATCAGTTTAGGTATTGGTTTTCTTCTTGGGTATTTAGTTGCCAGAAGGAAGAGGTGATCGGGTTAACAAGATAAAATGATTGTCATTAGTGATAGCGCCCGATATTGAACAAGTACCGGCTCAACATGTTGTATATATTGAAAATACGCAGAACTACCTCGATGTTGCAAGGGATTCAGGGATCCGGATAAGGAGAGACCAAAAACTAAGAAAAACTCAAAATGTATGATAAGGAAAATCATTTTAACGCTTTTGTTTTTGTTCATAGCCATAATTGCTTCGTTTTTTATCTGGCGATATTGGAACTATGTGCGCGATAAGGACCCAAACAAAACATTTTTGCTGCCGCGACTGGAGCTGTCAGAGCTGGATATAACTTCCCTTACTTCCAGGAAAACAGAGATGACGCTGAAGTTGGATATCAAAAACCAGCTTCCACTGTCATTCACTGTGGACAGTATGCATTACAGGATTTTGATCAATGATACTGAGATATTGAAAGATCATTATATAAAATCAATTTCACTGAAAAGAAATGCTACCAGCCAGATTTCGCTTCCAATCACCATTCTCAACGATTCAATTTCTTCGGTTATGAAAGCAAATGAGCGGAACAATGTCGGTTCAGTTGAATTTCAATTTCAGGGATCTTTCTTTACACGTATTTTCTTTAAAAAGCAATTTAATGTTGATATTAAAAGATTAATCCCGAGGGTCTATATTCCGGAGGTAAATGCTGAGCACTTAAACATTGATTCACTTAATTTCTCAAGAGCAGTTGTCCAGTTGCTCGTTTCAATAAATAACAAAAATGTATTTATGTTCAAAGCAGAAAACATCGCTTATGAGCTTTCCATTGAAAACAATCAATGGATTAAGGGAATAATTCCTGGTACTATTGATGTAAAGGCAAAAAGTATTACCGACCTGACAATCCCAATAACAATTTCTTTTAAAGAAGTGAGCAAAACACTATTTGATTTGCTGACAAAAGGCAGTAACGTACGTTACAAGCTCCATCTCACATTCAGAATAGAATCAGATAATAACATGATAAGGAACAGCAATGTAATTCTTGAAAGTGAAGGCTCGGTAAAATCATTAATGAAAGCTTTAAAGAAATAAATCATAGTACATAAACAGGGAAACTGAAAAATAATGGAAATCAAATTATCAGAAAAACTGTACTTCGTATTTTGATCTTACTAAAATTAAAATTCTCGGAAAATGAACAAATCAATCCCGACAACATTGTTTTTAGACATAGGTGGAGTGTTGCTTTCAAATGGATGGGGCCACGAATCGAGAAAATTAGCTTCTAAGGCATTTGATCTGGACTTTGATGATATGGAAGAACGGCATCATCTCACATTCGTTACCTACGAAGAAGGGAAGCTCACAATGAGTGAATATTTCAAAAGGGTTGTTTTCTACCGGAAGCGCGATTTCACCCCTGATCAGTTTCGTGATTATATGTTTGCTCAATCCACTCCTTTTACAGAAATGATTGAGTTTATGCGAAAGCTAAAAGAAAAGAACTGTCTGAGGGTGGCGGTAGTCAACAATGAAGCCCGGGAGTTAAATGAATATAGAATAAGGAAATTTAAATTGAACCGCTTTGTGGACTTTTACATTTCTTCATGTTTTGTCCATTTTCGAAAACCCGATGCCGATATATTCCGTATAGCACTCGATATTGCACAGATACCTGCTGAACATGTTGTATATATTGAAAATACCCAGATGTTCGTCGATGTTGCCAGGGATTTGGGGATCAGAAGTATTTTTCATAAGGATTACTTATCAACATATGCAGAATTAGAGGCAATGGGACTAAAAATGGGATAGAAGAATTATAACTCATCCATGGATAACGATCAAGCCTGTATATTAACTATTAATGGAGGGTCGTCCTCAATAAAGTTTGCACTTTTTAAGGCTGGCAAAATCCTGATACGTTCGCTGCAAGGAAAAATAGACAGGATAGGCCTGATAGATCCGGAACTGACCTTTCATGACGGGAAAGACAATCAAAAAGATGCCCTTAAGCTAAAAGCTTCGGATCATCAATCGGCTGCGAAGTTCCTGATTGACTGGCTTGAAAAACAGATTGATTTTACCTTGATCAGTGGCGTGGGTCATCGGGTGGTTTTCGGGATGAAACATACGGAACCGGAACTCATCACCCGGGAATTGTTAAATGACCTGCATCGTATCAGCCCGTACGATACCGATCATCTGCCTGCTGAAATTGAACTGATAGAGGCTTTCAGCCGGCGTCATCCAAAAATTCTCCAGGTGGCTTGTTTTGATACAGCATTTCATTCTGAAATGCCCCGTATGGCTAAGTTGCTTCCGATTCCCCGCCGATTCGACGCGATAGGGATACAGAGATATGGTTTCCATGGTTTATCCTATGCATATTTGGTCAGGGAACTTGCCCGTGTTGCAGGAATAAAAGCAGCAAAAGGACGTGTGATTCTGGCTCATCTCGGTAATGGAGCCAGCCTGGCTGCTGTAAGCAATGGCAAAAGTATTGACACCAGCATGGGTTTCACGCCTGCCGGAGGACTGGTGATGGGAACAAGGCCCGGTGATTTGGATCCCGGTGTTGCATGGTACATGATGAGGTCAGAGAATCTGACTCCCGGACAGCTCAATAATATTATCAATCACGAATCCGGTCTGCTCGGCATTTCCGAAACCAGTTCCGATATGCGGGATTTACTGTCAAAAGAACCGGATGACATTCGTGCAACGGAAGCTGTTACATTATTTTGCTATCAGGCGAAAAAATGGATAGGAGCTTTCGCAGCTGCTCTTGGCGGAGTGGACACGCTGGTTTTTGCCGGCGGTATTGGTGAAAACTGCCCGGTCGTCCGCTCCCGCATTTGTGAAGGACTTGGATTTCTTGGAAT